>JAIROB010000086.1 GCA_031257695.1 Treponema sp.
GTTCCTCTTCCTCATTCAAACCCCAACTCAATCTTTGCTTTGAAAAATCAGAGACCTCTGAAAGTCGTTCTGAAAAACCATCCGCCGATCCGAACCTCACAAAAAGTTTAAAAAAGTCCAGAAAATAAACGTCCGCAGCCATTTGCGAACATCCCGCATTAAAACTGACGGCCCTGGTCCAGTCGTCAAGCACCGCCAGGGCCTTGTCGGGAATGACCTTGAGGCCGCCGGGGTCAAACTCAACGGGAACTTCGATGCCGTAGACCGTCCGGTCGTAGCTGGTATACGCGTTCACCTCGGGCCCCCAGCGCATTCCCAGGGAGCGCAGGTATTCTACCAGCTCAAACTTGGGGAACCCTTCGGTGCCGTTAAAGGCCATGTGCTCCACAAAGTGGGCCAGCCCCCGCTCGTCGTCGGTTTCCAGGACCGATCCGGCGTGGACCGCCAGAAACAGCTGGGCGCGGCCCTCGGGCATGGCATTTTCCAGGATGTAGTAACGCAGGCCGCTGGGAAGGGCTCCGGCGCGGGCCTCCTCCATAAAGGGCTGGGGATCCCCGGGCAGGCCCAGGCCGTCGTACAGCGCCGCGTCCAGAGAGCGTTCCAGAGGGGGCGGAGCGCCGGCGCAGGAGAGCGCCCCGGCCAGGCTGAGCGCCAGGACAAGGAACAGCGCCGGTTTCACGGGCTTGTGTTTTTTAAAATACTGCATGGTACTAGTATAGCGGCGGCGCCTATCCAATGTAACTGGTTTTGAGCTTTTTTTCCTTTTTATAGCGCCCGATGGCCAGTTTTATCAAGGTATCTATCAATTTTTTGTACGATATTCCGCCGAGCTCCCAAAGTTTCGGATACATGCTGATCCGGGTAAAGCCCGGCATGGTGTTAATTTCGTTGACAAACAGGGTTCCGTCCTCCCGCAGGAAGAAGTCCACCCGGGAAAGGCCCTCGCAGCAGAGGGTCCGAAAGGTTTTTATGCCCAACGCCTGAATTTTTTTAACGGTCCCCCGGGGCAGATCCGCGGGAATTTTTAAAACCGCGCCGTTTTCGTCCAGGTATTTGGATTCGTAGGAGTAGAATTCGTGGCGGGGGATCACCTCGCCGGGGAGGGAAGCGTAGACCTCCTCGCTGCCCAGGATGGAACATTCAATTTCCCTGCCTTTGATAAATTCCTCCAGGATGATCTTGGTGTCATAGGCAAAGGCGTTTTTGAGGGCCCTCTCGTACTCGCCTTCCTTGTGAACCTTGGTGATCCCCACGGAGGAACCCATGTTGGCGGGTTTAACAAAGAGGGGGAGGCCCAGCGCTTTCACCGCCTTTTTAAAGGGAAGCGCCGGTTCGTGGGATCGGAGGGTCAGGAAACGGCCTATGGGGATCCCCGCGTCCCGGAGGAGCCGTTTCATCACATCCTTGTCCATGCCCACCGCGGACCCCAAAACTCCGGGGCCCACAAAGGGGATGTCCGCCAGCTTGAGGAGGCCCTGGACCGTGCCGTCCTCGCCGAAGGGTCCGTGAAGTATGGGGAAAATCACGTCGATGGACCGTTCCCTGGCGCGGTCCGTAAGGTTGGAAATACGGCCGCCGCTCTGGGGCGCCAGGACCACGGCGTCGCTGGAGGGGTTGAGGCTGATTCTCTTGGGATCATCGGCGTTGAGGAGGAACTCCGCGCCTTCCTTCAGGAGCCAGCGGCCGCTTTTGTCGATGCCGATGAGGATGGGGTTGTATTTGCTCCGGTCTATGGCATCAAACACATTTTTGGCCGACTGGAGGGAAACTTCGTGCTCCGCGGATTTGCCTCCGAACAGGATGCCTACGTTTATTTTCTTCATTATGTAACGATCTTACGCTATTTTGAGGGCTTTGCAAGGGGGGCAGGGTAAACCCCGGGCATTTCCCAAAACCCGGCTGTTTTGGGAAATGCCTTTTGCCGCGGCTAGGAATTCTTTTCCGTTATCTCCGCCTTATCGCAGTAATACTCCCAGGCTTCCTTGCCGGTGAATTTTTCATGCACGATCTTGCCTATCGCTCCGGCCATTGCCTCCGGGTGGAGGCTTTGAAAGATGTTTCTCCCCATATCCAGCCCCCGGGCGCCCCCCTGCATGGAGCGGTAGGCCATTTCCAGGGCTTCCTTTTCCGGCAGCTTCTTGCCCCCCGCGACCACGATGGGAACCGGGCAGGCCGCGACTATTTCCTCAAATTTATCGCAGTAGTAGGTTTTAATAATAGTGGCGCCGATTTCCGCGATGATTCTGGTGGCCAGTTTGAAATACTGATCCGTCCGTTCCATGTTTTTTCCCACCGCGACAACCCCCAGGGTAGGGATGCTGTAACGGCTGCCCGCGTTGATCACCTTCGACAGATTGGCTATGCTCTCAAGCTGCCCCTCCGCGCCGATAAAGACCTGCGCCGCCAGACAGTCCGCGTCCATGCGGAGGGCCTCTTCGATGTCCACCGAGACTATCTCGCGGCTCAGGTCGTCGTTCAGCATCGAGGAGCCCGCGGAAACCCGGAGGGCTATGCCTTTCCTGAACCCGGGCCTTACGCAGGTTCGGAGCGCCCCCCTGGTTGCCATGAGCACGTCCACATGATCGATGAGCCGGGGGATCAGGAGGTCCAGCCGTTCCAGCCCGGACACGGAGCCCATAAAATAGCCGTGATCAAAGGCGAACATGACGGTGTTCCCGCTCAGGGGGTTAAAAATATTCGTCAGCCGCTTTTTCATGCCCCAATCAAGATTCGCCGCGCCCTTCACGTGAAAATCCCCGCCCGCTGCAAAGGGCGCGTCCAGATAGTAATTTTTTTCTACTTTTATTCCGTCCAAATCAGCCATTTTTATCTCCCCAAAGGCAAGCAATGACGAAGGGATTGCGGTGAGCGCCGGGGTCCGGCCCCGGAGGTCTGTCCCCGGCGCACAGGTTCCGCTTTCCCCTCTTTTAGAAGTTGTAGTTATCCATGTTGGCGAGGGTGAACACGACCCGCTCAGGCAGCAGCACCACCCCGGAATCAGGAGCGGTGTACGCGTTGGGGTCCAGCACCGTGTTGGGCAGCACCTCCACGGTTCCTATGCCCGGCACAGCGATGGTGTCGCCCACAGCAATCTTGTTGCCCGAAGCGATGTAAAAGGCCAGGTAGCAGCCCAGCGCGCCCTGCTGGCCGGAATCCCAGAGGCCCCAGCGTTCAACAACGTTCGAGCGGGCGAAGGGTTTGATGGAGTTGGGCGGGGCAAAGCCGGTGATGCTGATGTTGCCCTTGTCCCTGCCGAGGTTCTGCGCGGCCTGAAGCTGTCCGGGAAGCGCGGTGGAGTCGTTGCAGATGATAAGATCAATGTTGCTGTTGGACTGGAGTATTGCCTGGCCCACGCTCAGGGCCTGCTCCGGATCCTGGTTGCTGTAGTAGTTGTCGGGGCGTATATTCTTCCACTGGGGATACTTCTGCCGGATATAGGCCTCGCCGGCTTCGTGCCAGGAATTCTGATCCGCCACGGTGGACTGGGAATAATGCCAGACGTAATTGATAGCATCGCTGTCGGGGTTCTTGCCCCGGTTCTTCAGGGCTTCCGCGCCCATGTCCACCAGCATCTTGCCGAGGATCTCCGGGGTGCCCTGGGAAACCATCACCGTTCTGGCGTCGCCGGAAACGTCCGAGTCCCAGGTGGTCACCGCAAGTCCCGCCTGGAGAGCCTTCTTCATCACCTGATCCAGGGCGGTCGCGTCCAGGGAGGACACGGAAATTCCGTCCACTCCCTGATCTATGGCCTGGTTGATGATTCTGACCTGTTCAGCCACGGAAGCCTGCTGGCTGCCCACGTACTGGACGGTGTAGCCGTTTGCCTTTGCATGGGCCTGGGCGCCGTCGTTGGCGCTTTCAAAAAAGGCGTTGCCGGTGATCTTGGGCACAAACACGATGGTCTTGCCGCCGGCGGCGCTTTTGCTCTGGCTGCCGCCCCCGGCGAACACAAAGGCCGGGATCAGAAGCAGCGCCAAAAGAAAGATGCCATTCTTTTTCATTGTTCTCTCCTCTCATTCTTTATTATTCTTCCGGTTTACAACCGGAAACTTAACCTTTTGGAAACGAAAACCCGAAGAGAGCCCCCTCATGCCCACCGCGATGATCAGCAGAATCCCCACGGGGATGTCCTGGTACTGGGTGTTCACCCCGATCATGGAAAGGCCGAAGCGCATAACGCCGATGACCAGGGCCGCCAGAGCGGTGCCGGCAACGGTTCCCCGGCCGCCCAGGGTGGAGGTCCCCCCCAACACTACCGCGGTAACGATGGGAAGGGTCAGCTCCCTGCCGAAGTCGGCCTTGGCGGTTCCCAGGTAGGAGGTGAGGATGATCCCCGCAAGGGCGGCGCTCATGCCGGAAAGCGCATAGACGCTCATAATGACAAGCCTGCTGTTTATCCCCGAATACTCCGCCGCGTTCCGGTTTATCCCGCAGAGGTACACATAACGGCCGTACCTGGTCCGGTGGAGCAGGATAAAGGCGGCAATGGCGAGAACCACAAAGATGACCAGCTGGAAGGGAATGCCGAATACGCGCAGGCTTGAAAAAAAAGTAAAACTGTGGGGGAAGCCGCTGATCCCCTTGTAGGCTTCCACCTTCGCTATTTTTGTCAGGGTGACCGCCACCCCCGCGTAGAGAAAGGAGCCGCCCAGGGTAACCACCATGGATTGAACCCCCGCGTAGGCGACAAAAAAACCGCTGATCAGTCCGCAGACCATCCCCGCAAGGATCGCCGCCAGGCAGGCCAGCCAGATATTGAGCCCCGCCTGCTGCCAGAGCACGCCCACCATAATGGAAGCAAGGCCGACGATGGAGCCCCCCTGTATATCCATGCCCCCGGTGATAAGCACGAAGGTGACAAAAAGGGAAATGATACAGATGGCTAAAAAGTCGTTGATGCTGCCGAAAAGCGCCCTGGGCCGCAAAAAGCGGGGGTTAAGGGAGCCGAACAACAGTACCTCCAGGACGAGCAGGGCGATCAGAAAAAGTTCCCACCGCAGCGCTCCGCCGGGAATAGAGAATCTGCCGGGCAAGCCGGGAAGCGCCCGGCCCTTTTCAGGCGGTTTCTTCATGTTCAACTCCGGAGGAAGGGTTACGGGTCTTTGCCAGAAGCCGCTGCCGCCTGGCCTTTTCAACGGTTCTGCGCTGGAGCAGCGCGTCAACAACGATGATGGTGATAAGGATGGTGCCGGTGATCATGTCGTCGTCGGCGGTGAAGTTCAGGAACACCAGGATGGGGCGTATGGACGCGATGATCACGGCGCCCATGGAGGCGCCCGCCAGGGAACCCACGCCGCCCGAAAGGCTGACCCCGCCGAGCACGCACGCGGCAATGGCGCGCATCTCGTAGCCCGTGCCCGCGATGGGCGCCACAAAACCCACCCGGCTGGCAAACATGATTCCCCCGGCGCCGGCAAAAAGCGAGCCCAGCGCAAAGGCCAGCATCTTGGTAAAACGCACCGGAATGCCCAGAAAGGTGGCGCAGGCGATATTGTCCCCGATGGCGGCAAAGTACCTGCCCTGCCTTGTCCGGGTCATGATCAAGGTTCCGGCCGCGACGATGATCAGGGCGATCCAGTAGAAAACCGATATGCCCCCAAAGGAGACCCGGGAAAGATCCTTAAAGGCCGTGGGCATATCCTCCACCCACCTGCCGCGGGTATAGACGTAGATGATGCCCCGGATAATGCCGCCGGTTCCCAGGGTAATGATTATCGAAGGGATCTTCAGAAACATGAAACCCGCCCCGTTCACGAGGCCGCATACCAGGGCAAGGAACAGGGTAAAGGCAAGGGCCGGGAGAAAGGCCGCGCCGTCCCGGATCAGGGAACCGGCCACCGCCGCGCAGAGCCCGGTTACCGCGCCTATGGAAACGTCGATTTCGCCGGTGATGATGACAAAGGAGGTTCCCACGGCCAGCATGGTAAACACCACACTGTCATTTAAAATGAGCAGGATATTGCTCCGGGAAAGAAAACCGGGATTAAAAAGGCCCACAAAGAGAAACAGTATGACCACGGAAGAAAGGGCGCTCAGTTCACGGATCTTCAAGAGGTTTTTCAGGCCCGGCAGACCCCTCATGCGCCGCCCTCCCGGTACACCCCGAAGGAGGCCCTCATCAAATTGTCCTGGCTGATATGCTCTTTGGAAAATTCCTGGTTGATCCTGCCCTGGAACATGGTCAGCGCCCGGTCGCTCAATTCGACGATTTCTTCCATGTCCGAGGAGATGAGCAGCACCGCCACATCCTTCTCCTTGAGTTCGCCGATGATGGCGTAAATGTCGCTCCGGGCCCCCGCGTCTATGCCCCGGGTCGGCTCGTCGAATATCACCAGCCGGGGGGATGTGGACAGGGACCTGCCGATGACCACCTTCTGCTGGTTGCCCCCGGAGAGGCTGCCCATTTCCTGTCTGATCCCGGTCGCTTTTATCCTGAAATCGGCGACGTACTTTTCCGCCAAACCGCGCTCGGCAAAAAAGTTGAGGAAAAAACGCGAGAGAGAGGACAGGCAGGCGGAGCTTAGATTGGCAGCCAGATCGCTGATTCTGAACACGCCGTTCAGAAAACGATCCTCCGGCACGTAGTTCACGCCCCTTTTAATAATGTCCCTGGTCTTTATCCCCGTAATGTCCTCGCCGTCCAGCAGGGCCTGACCGGAAATGACCCCGTCCCGGCCGTACACGGTCATGGCCAGTTCGGTCCGCCCCGCTCCGACCACGCCGCAGAGCCCCAGAACCTCCCCGGGGAAAATCCGGAGGTTGACATCCGCAAAGCCGTAGCCGCTGAAATTCCGCAGCTCGAACACGGGTTTTTGATTCCGGCGATCCCGGGCCTGCCTGACCTGTTGGGGGCGGCGCTCGGAAAAGCCCTCCGGCAGAAGCCCCTTGACCAGAACCTCCCTGGTAAATTCCTCAGCCTTGCCGTGGAGGGTGATAACGCCGTCCCGCATAATTGCCACGTGGGTGGCGATCATGAACACCTCGTTCAGCCGGTGGGTAATGTAGACAATGCTTATCATCTTGGCTTTCAGATTCCTGATAACCGTAAAAAGGGAATTGACCTCGTCAAAAGTCAGGGCGCTGGTCGGTTCGTCAAGGATCAGCACACGCGCGTCCCGGAGCAGCCCCCGGAGGATCTCCACAAGCTGCTGTTCCGCGATGGACAGGGTGCGGGCGCTTCGGGAAAGGTCCAGCCGCCAGCCGAGCTGCTTTGCCAGGGCATCCAGTTTTTCCCTGAGCAGGGACTTCTTTTCCCGGAAGCCGATGAGGACATTCTCTTCGACGGTCATATTGGGGAACAGCATGGGCTCCTGGGGTATGAGGTAGACCCCCTTGTTCAGAGAAACCGCGGGCTTGGAAAATTCCAGGGCCTCGCCGGCGATAAAAATTTCCCCCGCGTCGGGCTTGTAGATACCCATGACGGACTTAACCAGGGTGCTCTTTCCCGCCCCGTTCCCGCCGATAAGGGCCAGCGCCTCCCCGGGGTACACGTCCATAGTGATTCCGCACAGCACCCGGTTGCTGCCGAAGGACTTATACAGGTTTCGCACCGAAAGCATCGGGGCCGCGCCCCGGCCATCAGCGCGGAATTCTTCCGTCTTGTTTTGCATCACAATTCCCTAAGGATACGCACTGGGTTCCGCCCCCCCGTGTTGCGGACATAAAAGCCATTCCGTGAATAAAATGCACTATAAAAGAACATTTGTTCACAGCAAAATCAGGCTGCTGCCTTCATACTAGGCTATGAAACCCTATTTGTCAATGTTTTTTTTGAAAATATTGACAAATAGCCCTTTGTTTTAATAAAAAACCCTTGGCAAAGCAAATAAACATTGATATAATTATTATTGTTCAATACAAATGTTCGCTACGGGAACGGGAATGGACTTTGAAGAAGAGTTGATGATAAAAGCCGCGTGGTACTATTTCCTGGAGGATAAAACCCAGCAGAATATATCGGAACTTTTGGGAATATCCCGAATGAGGGTTATCCGCCTGCTGGAGAAGGCCCGGCAAACCGGAATGGTGCAGTTCAAGATCCGCAAGGAACACGCCCAGCGGATGGCCATTGAAAAGCAGCTTATCGAAACCTACCGCCTGAAAGACGCGTTTGTGATCCCCACCAGGGAGGGGGCGGGGATAGGGGAGGTCAACGACTCGGTGGCCGACGCAGCGGCGATGTATATCGACACCCGCATCCAGCCCAACGGGTTTATCAATATAGGATACGGGGACACCGCGGGGAAGATCCTCAATAACCTGGCAAAAATAGCGGAAACCCCGATTTCCTGTATCTCCCTCACCGGAGGGGTCAGCATCTACCTTCCCAACGCGAAGTCCCATGTTTTTAACGCCCGGCTCTTTCTCATTCCCGCGCCCCTGGTGGTCTCCTCCAAAGCAATGGTCGCCGCCATCCGGGAGGAGAATTCGGTAAAGGAGATTTTCCGTATGGTTTCCCTGGCATCCTTTACCATTGTGGGCATAGGGGGCATGAACGACGAGGCGACGGTTCTCAAGTCCGGGGTTTTAAGCGCCAACGACTTTTTGTACCTCAGGATGCACGGATCCGTGGGGGATATTCTCTGTCACTTTATAGACCGGGAGGGGCGGGTGATCCTTACCCCCCTGGAGGACCGCCTGGTCAGCGCATCCCTGGACACCCTGAAATCCCTGCCCAACGTGATCGGCGCCGCGGCGGGCAGGGACAAGCGGGAGGCGATCAAGGGCGCCCTGGCTTTGGGCTGCCTGAATATCCTCATCACCAACGAGGATACCGCGAAGTGGCTGATAGAAAACGGGGCCGCCCGCGATGCCGGGGAATCCCCGCGCCCGCGGCCTGAAATCCCCCAAGGAGGAATCTATGTCCGGTGACTACCTTATGGCCGTGGACGCGGGCACCGGCAGCGTCCGGGCGGTTATTTTTGACACCCGGGGAAACCAGATCGGGGTTTGCCAGCGGGAATGGAAGCACCGGGAAGACCCCCGGTATCCCGGCAGCATGGACTTTGACTGGAAAACCAACTGGGCCCTGGCCTGTTTCTGTATCAGGAATGTCCTGGCCGAAACGGGGATTGGGGCCTCCCGCATCGCCGCGGTGTCTGCCACCTGTATGCGGGAGGGGATTGTGCTTTACGACGGCGCGGGGGAGGAAATCTGGGCCTGCGCCAATGTCGACGCCCGGAGCGCGGACGAGGTGGCCCAGTTAAAACGGATAGCGCCGGATCTGGAGGAGGAGATCTACCGCGTATCGGGGCAGACCTTCGCCCTGGGCGCGCTGCCGCGGCTGCTCTGGGTTAAGAACAAACTCCCCGAGGTGTACCGGAACACCGCCCGGATCGGAATGTTCAACGACTGGATCATCTATCGCCTTTCCGGAGCCCTGATCGTGGAGCCCAGCAACGGCTCCACCACCGGGCTTTTCGATCTGCAGACCAGAACCTGGGACACAGGCATAGCCCGGCGCTGCGGCCTGCGGGAGGATATATTTCCGGAGGTGCGGGAGTGCGGGACCCTGGCGGCCAAGGTCTCCCGGACCGGGGCGGAGGAATCGGGCCTTGCCGAGGGGACCCCCCTGGTTGTGGGCGGCGGGGACTGCCAGCTCGGATCCATCGGGGTCGGGGTGGTCGGCGTCAACGAAGCCGCGGTGTTCGGCGGGAGTTTCTGGCAGTACGAGTACAACACCGGCACGGGAGAGACCTCCCCCCGCTGCGATGTCCGGGTAAACTGCCATGCCGTAGACCGGGTGTGGCAGTACGAAGCCCTGGCCTTTAACCCCGGGCTGGCCATGCGCTGGTACCGGGACGCGTTTTGCGGGGAAGAAAAAAAGCGGGCCGCGGAGCTCAACACCGATCCCTACGCGCTGATGGACGAGGCGGCCCGGAACATCCCCCCCGGCTCCCACGGGATGATCTGCGCGTTTTCGGACGTGATGAATTTTATCTCCTGGCGGCACGCCGCGCCGGCCTTTATGAATTTTGACCTTGATCCGCAGAAATTCAACAAATACACCTTTTACCGGGCCATTATGGAAAACACCGCCCTGGTAACCCTGGGGCACCTGCGCCTGGTGGAACAGGCCACCGGAAACCGCCCGGAAAGGATCGTATTCGCCGGGGGGGCGTCCAAAAGCGCCCTGTGGTCCCAGATACTGGCGGACACGCTGGGCATCCCCGTGGAGGCGCCGGCGGTCAAGGAAGCCACCGCCCTGGGAGCGGCGATCCTGGCCGGCAAGGGGATAGGCCTCTACCGGGATGTCAAGGCCGCGGCCCGATCCCTGGTAAAAATAGAGCGGCGGTTCCTCCCCGACGAAGCCAACCGGGAGATCTACCGGAAGGCCTATGAAACATGGCAGGCCGCGTATGCGCCCTTGCTGCAACTCAGCGACGCGGGGATCACCCGGTATATGTGGTCCGCGCCGGGCCTGTAAGATCCGGGGAATGGGGGATCGAACCAGTTGACGCGCCGGCAAAACGGATTTTTAAAGGAGCATATATGTACATAGTAGATGAGAAGGATAAGGAATACAGGGCCGGCGATAACGGCCCCAAGTACCTGATGAAGGGGCCCCGGATGAATTTTGCGGTGGTACAGTTTATGCCCGGCCAGGATTTCCGCGCCCATTACCACGAGGTTATGGAGGAAAACTTCTACATCCTGGAGGGAACCGTCACAATCGTTGTCGACGGGACAAAGCATATTCTTACCCCCGGTCAGTTTATCCATATAGAGCCCCATGAGGTTCATTATGTGATTAACACGTCCCCGTCCGCGGTGCGGATGGTGTCTACCCTCGCCCCGTTTCAGGAGGCCGATAAAATCGAGGTTGACAACCCGCAGCTGTAAGGGCCGCCAAGGAACCCGGCGCCGGACGCGCCCCTTATAAACCCCTTATCCGGCTTTTATTTGAATTCAATGGTGTCCTTCTTGTGGATGATCTCGGTCTTGATCTCGCTTATGGGGAGCCACTGCACCACAAAGGATATTTCGGTGTTGAATTTGTACTCCCGCTCCCCGGTGGGCAGATAGGGGGACAGGGTCATGTTCAGCTTGGCGTTCCAGTCCCCCAGGTGGTGCAGCAGCGTCAAATTGAAGGATTTCAGCTTAAACCCCGAATCCTTCCTGAGGGCCTCGTCGTCAAACCGGAAAGAGTTGAAGAGATCCGTAAAAACATTGGTTTCCCCTATGACGGGAAGATCCGCAGGCACGTTAAGAATACCCCAGTCCCGGAAATACCGGTAAATCGAAGCGTTGGTTGAGGTGGTTCCCAGGGTAATATCCAGGAATTTGGAGATCCCCAGGGTAAAATTCAAGGTAAAATTAAAATTGGAATTGGTAAAACGCTGCAAATTCAGGGCCAAAGAGGTGTTGAGTCCCAGGGAATAGGAAAGCCGCTTCTCCCAGAGTTCGTCCTTTTTGAAGGTGCGCACATAGGCCAAACGAAATTCCTGGGGTTCAAAGGATTCCGGGTAGGAATTCCATTTCCATTGACTGTTGGGGTCAAGCTCAAGTTTGTAGGTGGCCGTATAGGTCGAGGTGAAGGACGCGGTAAGCCCGTAGAGGCTCAAACTGGAGATCATGCTGGTAAATTCCTCCTTTTCCGGATCGTAGGTGACGGTCTGGGAAGCGGTAAAGGAGCTGTTAAACCGCAGGGTTTCGGTAAGCCGCAGGGGATCGAAGATGGGATCCTCGTAGGGGTCCCGAATCTTCCCATTGAAATTGGTCTCGCTTATCCAGACCCGCATGGTGGCGTCTCCGGTAAGGGAGCTTTCCTCGGGGGGCATTTCCGCGGTTACCGAAAGATTCTGGACCTTGTTCATCACCGATGCCTGGAGGTTCGCCGCCAGCCTGTGGTTGTCCAGGCTCTCCCGGTCCCAATCTCCCCAGGTCACATCCCACCACGCGTCATCGGGGATGTTTGCGGCGGCGTCTTTCAAAACGGACTTGGCGATAAGGCCCTTCACCGAATATTGAAAATTGGTATTGCTCCACACGGGGCTCAGGTAAAAGGGCCGGACCGTGGCGATGAATTCCGTCGACGAGGTAAAGGATGTCTGGTTCATGGCGCGGATTTTGGCGGTGTTCATCTCCGCCTCGGTGTCGTACTCCACGGAATCCTCGCTCAAGTAGGTATATTTCTGCGCGGAACCGGACCCGGTGAACTTGAGGCTCGCGGTCGCGAGGTTATTGGTGTCCGACAGGGAAAGGGTAAGGCTGCCGTCGCTTTTGGCGCTGAAAAGAACGGAAGAAACATCGCTCCAGTCAACGTCTTCCGCTTCGTTCCAGTGGGGGATGGCCGCGGACCCCGCGGTGGAGTCAAATTTAAGCTCCGTGGCGCTGGTGGGGCTCAGCTGGTAGGCGATGGAAAACCTCGGGGTCCCGCTCCTGGGGAGATCAAACCGCTGGGAGATCGCCGGGGGGGTCAGGGCGTTGGGATCCGATCCGCTCCGGGAAGCCGCGGCGCCGGGGGCCGCGCTTTCCTCCTCCTCCCAGGGAGCGCTGGGAACCCCCAGCCCCTTGAAAAGGTCCGGTTCCGCCTCCGGGCTGTCCGTTCCTGCCGCGGTCTGGGTTGCCGGGCTTGCCGCGGTCTGGCCTCCGCCCAGGCTGAGGGGGGTTCCTGAAATTCCGGCGCTTATGGAATAAATCGTAAACTTGTCGGGGTAAAAAAACTTATAGTTGGGGGAATAGTCTTTCAGCGCGGTTCTGTAGGACTCGGACTCGCGGGGATAAAAGGTGATAAAGCTGGAAATGTTGGAAACCGACAGGCTGGTGACATAGGGGGCCAGGGAAGGCACGGAAAAGGTGGAGGAGCCGCCCAGCCGCCATTCGTAGGACCCTATAAGGTTCTTGGTTAGATTCTCCTCCGTCTCCGTGGCGGAACTGTCATTTTTCAGCATCTTCACATAGTCCATCTCTTCGCTGCGGTCCAGGAAATCCCTGTCCACATAGGGATCGGAGTAGTGGGGCAGGCTCCAGGTAAAGGTCCCGTACTTCCCCGACAGGGATCCGGCGTTGGTCATGCGGAAGCGGAAGGGCACGCTCAGTTCCCCCAGGTAGGAGGAGTTCCATTCGTCGGTCCCGTCATAATTGGGGAAGGGGGTATAGACGGAGTTGTTTTCCATCTTCATAACATCCCTGGTTCGGCCCAGCCCCAGGGAGAGTTTGTATTCGTTGAAAATTCCCTTTTTGGGAAGCGCCAGCTCGGTTCCCGCGTAAAACCCCAGATTGGCGTAGGCGTCCAGGAGGACCGACAGCCGGGTAGTGTTGGGGTCCCGGGATTTTTTCCCGGTACTTCGCAAAAAAATGCCGTGTTGGGTTTTTTCCATGTCCGAGGAATTCCCCAGGATTTTGCTGATGGAGGAAGTTTCGGTGGAGGCTTCCGCCTGGGGGCGGCCTAAAATATAGGTGGTGGTCTGAAAAAAACTGCCCTCCCGGGAACGGTAGCCCAGAACGGGATGAAAAACCACCTCATCCGCGGGAAAAAAGAAAGCGGGGATGTACAGCACCGGTATTTCCCCGACCTTGAGGAAGCCGTTGAGGATGGCAAAGTCCGAACCGGGGAGGAGCCAGATTTTGGAAGCCGAAAGGGACCACAGCGCCTCCTCATTGCCGGCGTTGGAAATCGAAGCCCGGGAAAGCACCGTGGCTTCCTCCGCGTTCCGGGAAATGATGTTTCCCGAAAACCGGTAGGTGGTGTCCTCCCCGGAGAGGGACCGCTCGGAAACGCCGTCCATAAAAACACTGGACCAGTTGTCCAAATCCACCACGATGGATTCCCCCCGGAAGGTCTCGATGGTGTCCCCGGACTCTTTTACGTACTCCACCCCACCGCTGGCGGACAAAAGGTTCCGGCTGCGGTTGTACAGCAATTCCCAGGCCGTAATCCGGTGAACCGAGTCGCCGTCCTTCAGGCTGACAACCACATCCCCCCGGAGCCGGGCGTATTCTTCGTCCACCACATCCAGGGTAAAGTACTCGGTGCTCCGGGCGGACTCTATGGTGATGATCTTCGGGCCGGCCGCTCCGTCAATTTCCATTGCGACGCCCCCCGCGGACGCGACGGCCTGGGCTATCCGGTAATGTTCCCGTATCCGGTTTCCCAGGGCTTCCCGGTCCCCCCCTTCGCTCAGGCCCAGGCTACGGCACCAGGCGGCCAGCTCCGACAGGGTGGAGGTCTTGATGTCCAGCTCTATAATTTCCTGATCCCTGACCGACAGCGTTACTGTGGGTTCTTCCGCGGCTTCACTCTCCTCGACAGTATCGCTGTCCGGCTCTTCCTGGGCAAAGGCGGGAAACGCCCCCAGGAAAAACAGCGCCAGGAACAGCGCCGCGGCGGTTCTTCCCGGGCCGGGCACATTACGGAGCCTTCCCCTCATGCCGGGAGGGACCTCGGGCGCCCGTTGCGGAGGCGCCGCTGTTTCCGGCGTTCTAGAAGCTCCTGTATATACATCCCCGTATAGGATCCGCCATGGTTGGCAAGCTCCTCCGGCGT
The DNA here is from genome assembly GCA_031257695.1 of Treponema sp. The sequence continues at coordinate 14,489 of JAIROB010000086.1, forward strand.
GCCCGCGGCCACCAGCTCCCCTCCCCGGTCGCCCCCTTCGGGCCCCAGGTCGATGAGGTGATCCGCCTGGAGCAGCACGTCCAGGTTATGCTCGATCATCACCACGGTGTTCCCCTGATCCACCAGCCGGTGTATCACCTCCATAAGCTGCTTCACATCGGCGAAGTGCAGCCCCGTGGTGGGCTCGTCCAGGAGGTAGAGGGTCCGGCCGGTGGAGTATTTGGAGAGCTCCAGCGCCAGTTTGACCCGCTGGGCCTCCCCCCCGGACAGGGTAAGCGCGGACTGGCCCAGCTTGACGTAGCCCAAGCCCACCGAAAGGAGGGTGTC
>JAIROB010000096.1 GCA_031257695.1 Treponema sp.
TTGGTGGGTATATAGGATGAAATATCCCCCGCCTGGGTTTCCACGATGGGCAGCGCGGTAATAGAGCCTCCGCCCCTGTCGCCGGAAAGTTTGGCGGCCCGTTCCAGAAGCCGGGAGTGGAGGTAGAACACGTCCCCGGGAAACGCCTCCCTCCCCGGGGGCCGGCGCAGCAACAGCGATATGGTGCGGTACGCCACCGCGTGCTTGGAGAGATCGTCGTAGACCGCCAGCACATCCCTGCCCTGATGCATAAAGTGTTCCGCCATGGCGCAGGCCGAATAGGGCGCCAGGTACTGGAGCGCCGCGGAGTCCGAAGCGGAAGCCAATACCACAAAGGTATAGTCCATGGCGCCCAGGCGTTCCAGGTTGTTGATGATCGCCGCCACGGAGGATGATTTCTGGCCTATGGCGCAGTACACGCAAATGACGTCCTTGCCCCGCTGGTTGATGATGGCGTCCACAGCCAGGGCGGTCTTTCCGGTCTGCCGGTCCCCGATGATCAGTTCCCGCTGGCCCCTGCCTATGGGTATCATGGCGTCCACCGCAAGCGATCCGGTTTGGAGCGGCGCGTCCACCGGGCCCCGCTCAATAACCGGCGCAGCGGGGGATTCAACCGGCATCCAGACCTCCGCGGGAAGATCGCCCTTGTCGTCAATGGCCTCCCCCAGGGGGTTCACCACCCGGCCCAGGAGCGCCTGCCCCGAAGGAACCGACACCACCCGTCCTGTGGACCGGACCTCGTCTCCGGCCTTGACCAGGTCTTCCCCCTCAAGCAGCGCCACCCCGACCCCGTCTTCCACCAGGTTCATCACGATGCCCGTGGCGCCGGAGCTGAAGTCCACCAGCTCCCCGTATATGGCCTTGTCCAGGCCGTATATGGTGGCCACCGAATCCCCGACCTGGCCCACAAAACCCACCGAATCGGTGACGGCCCGCGCCTCCCAATGGGCAATCTGTTCCTGCAGTACCCTGGAGAGATCCCCAAAGTTCGTCATCTAAAACCTCCATCGGACAGGGCTGCCTTGAATGACTGTGCGGCATGAAGATCCCCGGCCATCCTTTGCAGATGGCCCCTCACGCTGGAATCCACCAGATCCCCCCGGACCCGCAGCCGGCACCCGCCCAGCAGTTCCGGAACGACCCGGGCAGCCAGCCGTATTTCCCGGGCGCCGTATTTTCGGATCAGGGCGGCTTTAAGCGCCTCCTGCAGATCCCCCTCCAGGGGGCGGGCCGATTCAAGGTCCGCAACCAGGACCCCGTTTTGGGCATCCACCCTCTGCTCCACCGCCCGGACAGCCGCGTCAAGCTCTTTGAACAGGCCCCTGCGGACCAGGAGCGCCACGAAACGGACCGCGTTTTCCGCCCCGGTTTCGCCTGGCCCGGTTCCGGCGGCTTCCAGCGCGGCGCGGAGCATCCGTTCCAGGGCGAGGGCGTCGGCGGTTCCCGCTATCCGGCCGGGCAGGCGGGAAAGAAGGGGCACAAACGCCTTGAGCACAGCCAGACCCTCCTCGGCATGGCCGGCGCAGACCGTCACAAAGGCATCCGCCCAGCGATCGCTTGGGAACATCAGCCGGGCCCCGGTTTTTGATCCCAGGCCCCGTCCGCCAGTTCTCTGAGGAGCAGTTCCGCCTGGGAGCGGTCGTCGTCGCCGGTGATTTCCCGCCGTATGAGCCTGCCGGAGGCGCCGAGAACCAAGGCCGCGGCGTCGGCCCGGAACACCGCCATGGCGGAGCGCTGTTCCGCCTCAAGCTGTTTGCGGCCCTTCTCCAGAATCCGCCCGGCCTGGGCCCTGCCTTCGGCGATGATCCGGTCCGCCTCCGCCCTGGCGGTTTCCCTGGCGGCCCGGAGCGTCTCCTCGGCCTCCTCCTCGATCCGCCGCAGTTGATCCTCGTACTGTTTCAGGAGCCCCTTCGCCTGGGCCCGCTCTTTTTCCGCCTGATCCAGGGAATCCTGCACCTTTTTAGTCCGATCCTCCATAAATTTGGTGACCGGCTTAAAAAGAAAAGCCCGGAGCACAAAAAACAGGACCGTGATATTGACAATGGTAACCAAAAAAGTTGCCAGCGAGGGAACGATCATGCCGGACCCGTCACGCCTTGGTGAAAATCAGGATGGCGATGACAAAACCGTAAATCGCGGTCGCTTCCGCCAGGGCTATGCCCAGAAAAAACACGGTCATAATCTTCCCTGACGCTTCGGGCTGACGGGAAATAGCCTGGGAGGCTCCGCTGGTGGCGACCCCGATGCCAATACCCGCGCCAAGGCCGACAAGCACCGCAAGACCCGCTCCGACAAGAAAAGAAAGGTTCATATATACTCCTCTAAAAAGCCGGCTTGCCGGCACGTTAATTGGAAGTGATAAACTTGTTTATCACATACTCCTCTAAAAGCCGGCTTACCGGCACGTTAATTGGAAGTGATAAACTTGTTTATCACTTCTCTATGGCGAACTATTATGCTTCCGCTCCTACCGCTTCCGCTATAAACAGGGTGGTCAGAAAGGCAAAGACCACCGCCTGGATAAGCCCGTCAATAAAATCGAAATAGAGGGACGCCGCCGCCGGAAGAACCACCGGTATGGGAAGGGCGTGTTCTATGAGCAGCATGATGATGAAGCCCCCCAGGATATTTCCGAAGAGCCGGAGGCACAGGGAAGCGGGACGCATGACGTATTCCAGAAGGTTGAAGGGCAGCATCATGGGCGCGGGTTTAAGAAGGTTTTTACACCAGCCGCCAAGGCCCCGGGAGCGGAGTCCGCCGGCAAGCACTAAAAGTATCGAAACAAGCGCCAAAGCCGCGGTAAGGTTTATATCCCTGGTGGGGGGCTTAATGGTAAAGGGGGGCTCAATCCCGAAAACAGGCAGGGCCATGGGGGACAGGGCCGGAATGATGTTAGCCCCCAGGATGAACAAGAAAACCGTGCCTATATAGGGCCCGTAGAGAGCGGCGCGGCGGCCAAAGTGCTCCCGGGAAAACTTGTTGAGGAATTCCACCGCCCACTCCAAAAACACCTGGGAACCTTTGGGCGTTTCCCGCAGGTTACGGGTCAAAAGCCGCGCGGCGGCGATCAGAACAGCCATGACCACCCAGGAGATCAGGATCGTTTCATTGATAGCTATGGATCGTCCCCCGGGGAGGGGAATTGAAAAAATGACTTTGAATTCCGCCAGCACATCCTTAATGTCCATACAAGCGCCGTCAGTCCTTTTTAAAGAAAAAATCGTCCCGGAAATATTTTTTTAAGAATTCTTCGGAAACCGAATCCGCGCCCTTCATGGTGGTGTAGGTGGATTCCAGAAAGCCCTTGGTCAGGTAGAAGCAGCCCAGGAGGAAAAATTCCGCCACTTTATTGACCACTCCCATGGCCTGATACATTCGGACCGTGCTGTCGAGCACAAAATCCGTCATAATATACCGGATAACCACCTGTTGGGAGAGGTTGATCACGTAGATCGCCTCCGAAACGGGAATGTTGTCCTGCATTTTTTCCTTGCCCAGGCGGACGAAAAAGTCCCCCAGCGCCGCCCTGTCCAGGCCCCTGTCCAGGGTGCGGGCGAGGAGGGGATAGATCCGGGCGCCTTCCGCGATAAGCCGGGCATCGTCAAGCTGGTTGTAGTGTTTCAACTGCGGGGCTTGGTGGATCAGGTCCTTCCACCTGGCAGCCAGATCCCGGGCATTGATATTCAGGGTATCAATAATCGTTCCGTCAACCATGGTTAAAACTATAAGCGTATAAAAAAAATAGATCAAGGTTGCCGTCTCTTATATAGAGGGGCAATTGTAGCGCGGCTGCTTACAGCTCCAGCGAGACGGCCAGGTGGAACTGTTCCCTGGGGTTTTCAAAGTAGATGGCTGCCAGATCCTGCATTTTTTACAGCCGCCGTATAAGGGTGATCCGGTGGATATACAGTCTTTCCGCGGCCGCGGTCATATTGTGCCGAGCCTTGACCAACTCCTGGAAGGTCCTGACAAAGCTGGTCCCGTAACGCCGGTCGTGGTCCCGCAGGGGCAGAACCGCGGGATGGACAAGGCAATCCCCGGGAAGCTCCCCGGTTATCCTGTATTCCGTTTTGTAATCGGCAAAGTGATACACCCACAGGTGGGGATCCTGTTTCTGCCCAAGCCGCAACGCAGAAGCGGCCTGGATATGACCGTGACGCAGATCGAAAAAATTGGTGAAGGCATCGGATATTCCCGCTTTGCAGTTAAACTCCCGGACTATATACGCAATGACCTGTTCCAGGTTTCTGTGAACATCCTTTACTGTCCTGCCGGACTTTTCAGCGGCATCGCCGGTATTGAGTATCCAGCCAATGTGGAACACATTGGCTATGGCGCAGGATTGGAAAAAATCTTCCTCCTGTGCGCAAGCTCCGGGGAGGGAGCCCCCCAGACTGTGTCAAAAGTCCGTATTATTAGCGCATTGGAGATGGCGTCGCTGCCTTCGCGCGTGGGGTTAT
>JAIROB010000130.1 GCA_031257695.1 Treponema sp.
CGCCTCCGCTTCCGCAAACTGCCCCAAAAGACGGAACACCAGAAAAAATACCGTCTGGTAATACCGTTCGGTCCTGTCGTGCAACTCATAGGGTATGCTCGAAAAAAATGCCCTTAGCCTCGTCATAAAACCTTCCGTATCCCCGCTTCGCAGATCAGCAAAAAATTTCCCTATGTAAAAATCCTGCTTTGCGGGCTCAGGCCCGTAATACGGCAGCAGGGCGTTCAGAAACCCGTATTCCACTTCCTCATTGGGAAAACCAAGGCTGAACAGGTTCGTTTCCCTATCGTAGCCGGTGATAGTCAGGTAGCCGCTCTGGTAGAGAATGGGCACAGGGCTCCCCCCCTGTATACGGCAGTCGCCGATCGATTCGGGGTCAATGGTTATCTTTCCGGCAAAATCGCGTATGTCAAAATCGGCCTTTTGCAGCAGCTTGATAAGAAACGCGGGCGTCCCCGTCTGAAACCAGTAGTACCGGAATTCCCGGCTGATCAGGGTGTTCAATATGCTAAAGGGGTTAAAGACACCTTCGCTGTCCCGGGCAAAATGGTAGCCGTTGTAGCGCTTCCGGGTCTCCGCCAGGGCTTCCTCGTAACTCATCCTGTTGTCTTCGGCCAGAATACGGAGTTCCGGTTCAAAGTTCCCTGCCAGTTCCCCGTCGGTGATCCCGCAGATCCCGGCATAGTCCCGGTCCAGGCTGATATCCCGCAGTTGGTTAAGATCGCTGAACACGCTGACCTGGGAAAACTTCGTTACCCCGGTGAGAAAGGCAAAACGGAGCCAGGGGTCGGCGGTCTTGAGGGTCCCGTAAAAGGCTTTTAGGCTCCTGCGGATTTCTTCGTTCAATTCCGGGTTGTCCATGGTCTCAAGCAGGGGTTTGTCGTATTCGTCGATAAGGACCGCCACCTTCCTCCCGGTCTTTTCAGCGGCCCGTTGGATGAGGCCCAGGAAACGGACGGAAGGAGTTTCTTCCCCCGGGTTCCTGCCCCACCGTTCCTCCAGGGGCCGCAGGTTGGCGCCGAAGGCGGACTCCAGAGCCGCGGGGCTGTCGTATTTTTCAACATTGAGATCGATGTGGAAAACCGGGTATTCCACCCAGTCCTTTTCCAGGTCCGCCAGGGCAAGCCGGGGCCGGCCTTCGGCCTCCTGGAAGAGTTCCTGCTTCCCCTGGAAATAGGCTTTGAAAGTAGCGAGGAGGAGGCTTTTTCCAAAACGCCGGGGCCGGCTGAGAAAACAGGGGTTGGCCTCGGATGCCAACCGGTACACATAGGCAGTCTTATCCACATACACATAGCCCATCCGGCGGAGCTTTTCAAAATCCTGAATGCCTATGGGCAGCTTGCGCGGGTTCATGGATCCAGTATACCGAAAAACAGGCGCGGCGCATAGATAAAGTCTTGTCGTGGCAGCAATTCCGAATTCAAGATCCCAAAACCGAAAAGACCTGCGGATCCCCCTATGGACCCGATTGGGTTAGCGGGGACGCACTAAGACTTTGTCCGGGGGGTCTGTCTTTCTGATTGCCGCGCAAGCGGCTTCGTGAAAAAAGCACGGGGCCCTCCACAAGTCTTTAGGAGTATTGGCAAAATACAAGGCCCTGGGGAGCGGGTATTCCGGAATAATGGCGGATGTGCTGGCCGCCGCTGCCGATAACCCGGAGATACTTTCAAAGGTTCATTAAGGCCCTCCGGGGCCGTCCCTGACCTTCCTTCCCCTGGCTGGCGGCGCAAGCCCTTCGAGTCCTGCCGATCAACAAAAAAACGCCCTCTGACAAGGGCGCCTGTTTAGCGGGAACAGGACTCGAACCTGTGACCTCCGGGTTATGAGCCCGACGAGCTGCCAACTGCTCTATCCCGCGTTGAATTATGGTAAGAATATACTGACATATATGAAAATTGTCAATAGGCGTACGCCGAAAAAGCCCTGCGCGGTTTTGCGCTACTGTTCCATGCGCGCCCTGACTGTGGCAATAAAGGGGGTCCGCGCGGCGTAGCGCAGAAAAAGCTCCAGGTGTGCCTTCCTCGCCCCGGAGTTAAACTCAAAGGAAAAGCGGCGATCCCAGGGTTTGGGGCCGGCAAAGTGGGTTATTTTGGGAGCAGCCCGGGAACGGCGGTATTCCTGCCGGAGCGAAGGGGGGAACTGATCTTCGTTATACATGGTAACCATGGCGTTCCACTCCATGCCGAGGATGAGCGTTTTTTCCGCGCAGACCACGTTGAGCACGTCCTGATCGCAGAAGCGCCAATCCCGCGATACGGCAAGGCCGAGGAGCTGTTCCATAGTTACGCTTTGGCTGAAACGTTCCCGGTTGATGAGCAGCATCCCCGCGTTAAAGTAGTCCCGGTGGCGGCTGAGCCCTATGGAAAGGGCATGGCCCCGGCCCCGGTCGCCGGCGAGGAAATCGTCCCGGCAGGCGGCAAGGAGCTTGGCCCCCGGATCCACGGCGTAGAGCTCCGCCAGATCGGCGTTGCAGATCATGTCGCTGTCGAGGTAGATCACCTTTTCATATTCAAACAGGTAGGGAATAAGAAGCCTGAAGTAGGATTCCACGGGAAGAAAATGTGTGGGGAAACGGTAGCCCTTGATGTGGGCGCTGACGTCAATAAAGTCCACCGAGAAAGAAGCCGCCTCCCCGCGGCCTCCGGTTTCCCGGAAACCCGCCGAGGCTACCTGGGTTCGGAGGAGCTCACGGTTTTCCGGGGAGATTCCCCGATGCAGCACAAAAAAACGATACCGGAAGGGCTGCCGGGCATTGTCCATGATCGATTGAATCAGGGCAGCCATATAGGGGACAAAGTAATTATCCGAGGAAAAAACCACAGGTATAAGAGCCCCGCTATCCATGGGAGAATCATAGCATGAACGTTCCCAGTGGATCAATTGTCCCTCTTGCAAAGAATCTAAACATTTGTACAGTATATTGAGCCTGTTCCAAAACCCTATGGTTTTTCCACAGGCTCTTGAAAAGGCGGTCTACAGCCCGCTTTTTCCTGTAAATCTAAAGTTGCTGTTCCAAAACTGAAGTTTTGGAACAGCCTCTATTCATAGAGGTTCAGGATGAACGAATACATCTACGACGGCTCCCTGGAGGGGCTTTTTGCCATACTTGACCGGGTCTGCCGGGCGGCGGATCCGGCGGCGGCGCTCCCGGACCGTGTCCGCGGCCCCAACCGGCGCTATTGGGAAACCCGGCCCGCGGGAGCCGCCGCTTCCGCCGCGATCCAGCCGGATCTTTTCGGCGGAGCCGGCTCTGACACGCCGCTTGCCGCGGGAGCCCCGTTTCTGGCCGCGGCTTCGGCGGCTATTCTGAGGGGGGAGGCCCCGGACACGCCGGCCGCGGGACAGCTTCGGGATCTTGCCGCGGACGCCTACGACTGCTTTGTCCACGGCTGGATGAGCGAGCTTCCCGTTGAGGCGGAGCTTGTTCGCTTTGCCTGGAAGGTCCTGAACGCGGGGCAAAAGGCTTCGGGGGGGCTTTCGTCGCCGGCGGCGCGGGAAGCGGCGGAGGCCGCCACGGCCGACCGGGGGGACCCGGACGCGGAGACGGCGCTTGCGGCGGCCCATAAGGTCTGGAAGGAACTGGACCGGCTCAGGGGGCTGCTCCGGTTCTCGCCGGACAGCGAAGGGGTCTACCTGGCCCGCTGCGCGCCGGACCACTTCGTCCTGCCGGGCCTGGCGGGGCACTTTAGGATCCGCTTTGGGGAAGCTCCCTGGGCGATTATCGACGAGCGCCGCGGTTTGGCCCTGGCCTGCGGCACAGGCGCCGGCGCCCGGCTCATCCCCCTGGAGGAAACCTCCCGGGATAACGCCGCTCCGGGCTTAGGCGAAAGCGGCGCCGGCGACCCCTGGGAAGAACTGTGGCGGAGCTACCACAGGGTTATTGCCAACGAAAGCCGCGCCAACCCCCGGCTGCAAAATCATTTTATGCCCCGCCGCTACCGGAAGTATCTGCCGGAGACCCGGGAATAGGCGCTTCCAGGATCCGCCGGCACATATCCATGACCAGACCCCTGAAATACTCCAGAGTGACGGGCATCACCTCAACCGGAACCCGGGTAAACTCGAAAAATTCAAAGAGCTCCTCGTCGGTAATTTCAAAGAGGCCGCAGTCCAGCACAACGATCCTGTCGAAGGAACCGAAATTTATCCGCGCGTCCACCGCGTCCCAGCCGTGGCCCTGCCGGTAGATCTCCCGCCAGAGTTTAAGGCCGCTCATGGTAAGGTAGTACACATTTCCTGCGGCGTCCAGTTCTTTTTTCTTTTCTGGGCTGAGAAACGCCTCCACACAATTAGCCGCCCCGGGATACACCGCCCCTGTGCCCCGGGTTATCCCCGCCATATCGGTATGGCACATGCGCCCGTAGAGGAGCAGCGCAGTTTCTCTGTTCCCCGCCTCCTGCCCGCGGTTTTCCGAAAGCCCCTCCGCAATCGCCTTGGCCAACCCGGTTTCGTTCACGTCCAGCGCCGGGGGCAGATAGCGCACCCGCAGATCCGCCCCAAGCTCCCGCTCTATCTCGGGAAGGACCCTTTCCAGTTCCAGCCGGTAAATGCCGCAGGATAACACAGGTATGGTCCGCTTGTTCATGGCGCTCCCTTTCACTCAATAGAGTAGTTTAAAACTTCAATTTGCCGGACAGTTTTATTCTACTATTGGGCGCATTTGCGGCACAAGGCGCCGCAGGCAGGATGCGCCCCTCATAAACCTCTTATTGGGCCTAATATTTTGGTTTTATACGCCGATACACTACCAGAGGGACACGAGGTGATTAGAGGATGGTATACCGGAGCCAGCGGGATGCGGGCCCAGCAGTGGAAGCTCGACGCTGTGGCGAACAATCTGGCCAATGTGGATGTGGACGGTTACAAGAAGGACACGGCGGTCCATAAGGCGTTTCCGGAGCTGCTGATCCGCCGTATGGAAGATGACGGGGTATACCTGCACCCCTTTGGCTCCGCGGACGCGGCGCCCATTGTGGGGAAGTTGGGGACCGGGGTGGAGTTGAACGAGCTGTACACCGACTTTCAGCAGGGGGCCATGAAGGAAACCCAGAGCGATTTCGACATTGCCCTGGACGGGAAGGGGTTTCTTGCGGTTATGACTCCCTGGGGGGAGCGTTATACCCGGAACGGATCCTTTGTGCTGGGCAAGGAGGG
>JAIROB010000178.1 GCA_031257695.1 Treponema sp.
CCCCCCGGTTCCGCTTTGACCTTGTGGTGTTCCGGGCCTTCCGCCCCCTGGACCCGGCGATCCTCAAGGGGCTTTTCCGGCTCCTCAGGGAAGGCGGCGTCCTGGCGGCCTACAAGGGCCGGCGGGAAAAGATAGCGGCGGAAATGGACGCGGTCCGGGCCATGGCCGGCCCCTGGGAAACCCTGCCCTGCCCGGTCCCCTTCCTGGAGGAGGAGCGGCATCTGGTGGTCATCCGGCCTCCCAGTCAACGCCGGTGAAGCGCTTCGCCGCGAATCATCGACGCCACAAGTTCCGACGGCGTTTTGCGAACCGTCATCGCCATGGCGTTTAGAATACGGGCGGTTTGTTCGTCCAACACCACCATCTGCGCCTGATGCTCGGAAAAAAATCCCCCTCCCCTTCCGACTTTGATTTTAGGCGTGGTTTTTGTCCAAAGCTCATCCAGAGCGTCCGCTTCTTCTTCTGTCATTTCCGCCATAACAACTCCCTGGTTTCAATGTCCAGGCAATGCTTCATATACCCCATGTTTGAAGGCGGCACGGTTGAATTTGATAATGCCTTGGCGCATACCCAAATATCCTGCGATTCACTATAACGAAAAAATGCATGGAAAACAAGGACGATTCAGACAGGCGGCGTCCTGGCGGCCTACAAGGGCCGGCGGGAAAAAATAGCGGCGGAGATGGACGCGGTCCGGGCTCTGGTCGGCCCCTGGGAGGCCCTGCCCTGCCCCCTTCCTGCGGCATCTGGTGGTCATCCGGCCCCCCGGTCAACGCCGGTGAAGCGCTTCGCCGCGAATCATCGACGCCACAGACGGCCCTATGTCTGCAGGACCAGGTTGAGGAAACGCCGGGTGCGCTCCTCCCGGGGGTTTTGAAACACCACCGCGGGGTCCCCCTGCTCAAGGATGATCCCCCCCTCCATGAACACCACGGTGTCGGCTATGTCCCGGGCAAAGTTCATTTCGTGGGTTACGATGAGCATGGTCATGCCCCCGTCGGCCAGTTCCTTTATCACCTGGAGGACCTCGCCGATCATCTCCGGGTCCAGGGCGCTGGTGGGCTCGTCGAAAAGCATCACGTCCGGGTTCATCGCCAGGGAACGGGCAATGGCCACCCGCTGTTTCTGCCCGCCGGACAACTGCCAGGGATAGGCGTTGGCCCTGTCCTTCAAGCCCACCCGCTGCAGCAGGGAAAGCGCCCTTTCTTCCGCCTCGCTTTTTTTCATCAGCTTTAAATCCACCGGCGCGAACATGATGTTTTGTTTGGCGGTCATATGGGGAAAGAGGTTGAACTGCTGAAACACCATGCCTATATTTCTGCGGGCCCTGTTGATATTCGCCTTTTTGCCGGTAAGCTCCACGCCGTCCACAATGACCGTGCCGGAATCGGGCTTTTCCAGCATATTGACGCAGCGCAGCAGGGTTGATTTTCCCGACCCGGAGGGGCCGATGATGCAGATCACGTCCCCCTCGTTTGCGTCCAGGTCTATGCCCCTGAGCGCTTCGAGGGTATGGAAGGATTTGTAGAGATTCCTAACGCGGACCTTTGTTTCCATAATCGATCCTCTTTTCGACGTAGCGCGAAACCTGGGACAGCGCGGTGATGATCCCCAGGTACACCGCTCCGACAATGGTCCAGGTGGCGAAGGACTGCATGGTCCTGCCTATGTAGATCTTCGCCTCGTACACAATCTCCCCCAGGCTGATCACCGAGATAATGGAAGTGTCCTTGAGGCTGATGATAAACTGATTCACCAGGGAGGGGATGGCCACCCGGGTCGCCTGGGGCAGGATGATCCTGAACATGGCGTGGTAGTGGGAGAGCCCCAGGCTCCGCGCCGCCTCCATCTGCCCCATGTCAATGGCCATGATGCCCCCCCGGAAAATTTCCGCGATATAGGCGCCGGCGTTCAGGCTCAGGGTGATGATCCCCGCTGCAAAGGGGCTGAGCCGGAAGTTAAACCCCAGGGACTGGATGAGCTGGGGGATGCCGAAGTAAATAAAAAAGGTCTGGACCAAAAGGGGGGTGCCCCGGATGGCCCAGATATAAAAGCGGGCGGAGCCGCGCAGGACGGGGTTATGGGACAGGCCGGCCAGACAGGCTGCCAGCCCCAGCGCCAGGGCGATAAGCAGCGCCAGAACGGTGGTCTGCACCGTGATGATCATGCCCCGGAAAAGAAGCGGAAAAACATCCCGCAGCACCCGCGCCAAATCCATAGTCCCCATCCCCCGGTCCGCTTAGTTGGTCGCGATATACCTGTTCAGAATTGCGTCGTAGCCGCCGTTCTGCCGCACATTGGCCAAACCGGCGTTGAACTTTTGCAGCAGATCCTGGTTCTTGCCCTTGAGCACCGCAAAGCCGTAGGAGGAGCCCTTCTCCATGCCGGTCACCATCTTGAGCCCGTTCCCCTGGGAAATGCCGTAACCCATCACCGGATAGTCCTCAAAGCAGGCAGCGGAATTGCCGGCCTTCACTTCCTCGTACATGAAGGGGGATTCGTCAAAATACACCAGGGTAAACCCGTACTGCGGTTTGATGGACTCCGCGAAGGTCGCTCCTTCAGTCCCGGTTTTCACCGCCACCCGTTTTCCCCGCAGATCCTCATAGCCCTTAATCTCGTTGTTGTCCGCCCTGATGGCCATGACCACCCCGGAATCGTAGTAGGGGGCGGAGAAGTCGTACTTCTCCTGCCGTTCCGCGGTGATGCTCATCCCGGCGATAACCCCGTCCGCCTGGTTGGACTCCAGGGCCGCCACCGCGGCGCTGAACCCCAGGGGCTTGAGCTCGTAGGCAAAGCCCTGATCCGCGGCAATGGCCGCCAGCAGGTCTATGTCCACCCCCAC
>JAIROB010000180.1 GCA_031257695.1 Treponema sp.
CGCACTACCCAGGATTGGCCGACCTATACGGACCCCGCGGTGGGGAATGATCAGTCGGATGCTATTACTATGGTCAACCTTTACGATCCCTTCCTCTACCCGGATCTTAACGGGGAGCCCGCGCCTCATATCGCTACGGAATGGACCGTGTCGGATGACGGCCTTGAGTACACCTTTACCATCCGGGACGATATAAAATTTCACAGCGGCAACCCCCTCACGGCGGACGATGTGGTCTATAGCATGAAGCGTATGCTCACCATAGGCGAGGGTTTCACTTACCTTTACAAGGGCGTCGTGACCGATGTTCAGGCCCTGAACCCCACCACGGTGAAATTCATCCTGGCGAATCCTTTTGGGCCTTTCCTGGGATCGCTTATCCGCTTTATGATCGTGGATTCCAAGACCTTGGCCGAACACTACGACCAGAGCACCTCCTCTTACGGGGGAGATGTGGGGGACTACGGCAAGACCTGGCTTTTAACCAACGATGCCGGTTCCGGCCCTTACCGGGCCATCGACATTAAGCTGGAAGAATACGTGCTGGCGGAAAAATTCGACGGCTATTTCCTGGGCTGGGATCCCGCGGCGCCCCGGTATTTCCAGATTTCAGGCGCGGTGGAGCCGGTTTCCGTTAAGACTGCCATGGCCAATCAGGAGTTGGAGATTACCGACCAGATCCAGCCTATGGAAAACTTCATCGAGATGGACGCCATAGAGGGGATCGATGTCGTGGCTTACGATTCGGCGCAAACCTTCGGCGTGTCTATGAACACGAAAAAGGCCCCCACCGACGATGTTCACTTCCGCAGGGCCCTGGCCTATGCCTTTGACTACGAAACGGTGATGACCGACATTTACCCCGGCGCGGTTCCCGTAAAGGGGCCGGTGCCGTCCAACGTGCCGGGCAACAACCCCGGCATTATCCCCTATACCTACGACCTGGAAAAGGCGAAGGCGGAGATGGCCCTCTCCAAATACGCGGGGAATCCGGAGGCCCAGCGGATCGAGCTGGTCTGGTGCGCCGAAGTGCCGGAGGAGGAGAAAATCGCCCTCCTCATCAACGCCAACCTCTCCCAGTTGGGGATACCGGTGGATATTGTAAAACAGCCCTTCGGTTCCATGATCGAATCGGCCCAGAGCATCGAGTCGACGCCGAACCTTTCCATAGTGCTTACCGCGCCCAGTTATTTTGAGGCCGGGGCGGTGCTGAAATCCCGGTACCACTCCTCCTCTTCCGGTACCTGGGAGCAGATGGAGTGGATTCTGGACCCCGCCCTGGACGCGGCCATAGACGACTCGCTGGCTACGCCGGACCGGGATGAGCGCTTCGCCAAATACCGGGCGATCCAGGCGGAGATAAACGAGTTCTGCCCCACTATCTGGATGTTCAGCCTTGCGGAGCGGCGGGCCTATCAGTCGGGTTATGTGGAATGGCCCGTGGGAGAGCTGATCAAGGCGGGGACTCCCTTTGTGTTCCCCATGGGGTACAATGTGGTTGCCCACAAGACCAGGGTTTACCCGGACCGGCGGAAATAGCAGGACTTCACGGGGCGGCGATACATGCACATTATCAGAAAACTGCTGACCTATGCGCTGGTCCTGGCGGGGCTTTCTATCCTCGTGTTCTTTATCGCCCGGGTTATCCCCGGGGATCCCGCCCGTCAGGCCCTGGGACCCCGCGTACCGGAGGAGACTGTCCAGGCCCTGCGGGTGGAGATGAGCCTGGACAAGCCCTACCCTGTCCAGTACCTGCTCTGGCTTAAAGGCGCGGTAAGGCTGGATCTGGGGAGGTCACTCCTTACCCGGCGGCCGGTGATCAACGATATACGGGAGTACCTGCCGGCGACCCTGGAGATAGTCTTTATCTCCGCGGTGTTCATGGTGTTGGGGGGGATATTTCTTGGGATTCTTGCCACAAAATTTGCCAATACCTGGCTGGACGGTTTTATCAGGTTCTTCTCCTATTTGGGGATCGTGTCCCCGGCCTTTGTCTGGGCGATCATCTTCATCCTCGTTTTTGGCTATGCCTTTCCCATTTTTCCCACCACCGGCAGGGTAGGCCTTGGTACCCCGTCCCCGGCCCATATTACCGGTATGTATACCCTGGACTACCTCCTGGCGGGAAATTTCGCCGATTTTGCCGACGCCCTAAAGCACCTGATCCTGCCGGCGGTAGCCCTGATGCTGGGGGGTATGTCCCAGGCGGCCCGGCTGACCCGGACCACCATGCTGGAAAATTCCACCAAAGATTTTATCCTGGCGGAGCAGGCCTACGGGGTTCCCCAGGGGAAGATATTCTTCTACTATTTATTGAAGCCTTCGCTTATCCCCACGGTATCGGTGATGTCCCTGGACGTGGCGGCCCTCTTCGGCAACGCCTTTTTGGTGGAGCAGTTGTTTAACTACCCCGGCCTCTCCCGTTACGGGATGCAGGCCATGTTGAACAAGGACCTCAACGCAATTTCGGCGGTGGTGATGATCCTGGGGCTGGTCTTTATCCTGGTCAATATCCTCATCGATATTGCCGTGTCCTACCTGGACCCCCGGATCAGGCTTATGGGGGGGACGAGCCAATGAACGCGATCACCGAAGGGGTCTTACAGGCCGGGGATTCGACCAAAAGACGGCGTTTTGAGACCATCCAAAAGCTGTGGTATAAATTCTCCCTTAACAAGATGAGTGTGGTGGGCCTTGGAATCATCCTCCTGGTGATCCTCCTCGCCGTCTTCCAGCCGAAGATCGCGCCTTACCCGGACCATGCCGGGGCCTTCGTGAATTTCAAAAATGGCAGCCGGCCCCCGGGCCCGGAACACCTTCTGGGCACCGACACCCTGGGCCGGGACATTTTGAGCCGCATCCTCTTTGCCTTTCGCGGGGCGCTGACCCTGGGGGTAGGGGTGTTGGCCGTGGTGGTTCCTCTGGGCGGCGCTTTGGGGCTTCTTGCCGGCTATTTCGGCGGGCGGCTTGGCACCCTGATCATGCGCGTCACCGACATATTCCTGGCGTTGCCGCCCCTTATCCTGGCCCTCTGCGTGGGGGCCATCCTCAAGCCTACCCTGTTCAATTCCATGATGGCCGTCTGCATTGCCTGGTGGCCCTGGTATACCCGGCTGGTCTACGGCATGGCCATGTCCGTTAAAAACGAGATGTACGTCAAGTCCGCGGAACTTCTGGGAGCCGGCGCGGGGCACATCGTGTTCCGGGAGATACTTCCCAACTGTCTGGGACCCATTTTTACCAAGATGACGCTTGATATGGGCTGGGTGATCCTTACCGGCGCTTCTTTAAGTTTTGTGGGCCTGGGGGAACAGCCGCCGATTCCGGCCCTGGGAACCATGGTTTCCGACGGGGCGAAATTCATCCCCGGCCAGTGGTGGATCTCCATCTTCCCGGCCCTGGCGATCATGATTATTGTTTTGGGCTTCAACTTCATGGGGGACGGCGTAAAGGACATGCTGTCCAGCGAGGAGTAGGGTTTGGGCGAAAAATTAGTGGAAGTAAGGGATCTCCGTATCGGTTACCGGACCTTTGAGGGTTACACCAGGGTGCTAAACGGCGTGAACTGCTACGTTGACAAGGGGGAAAAAGTCGGCATCGTGGGGGAAACCGGCTGCGGCAAGACTACCACGGTAAAGGCGATCCTCCGTATCCTTGTCCGGCAGGCCCGGATCAGTGGCGGAAAGATAATTTTCGACGGGAAAGATGTCCTTAAAATGGGCAAGGCCGAACTTTCCGGCCTGCGCGGGGCGGGAATTTCCATGATATTCCAGGACCCCATGCTGGCGCTGAATCCGGTGTTCACCGTGGGGAGCCAGATGGGCGCCGTGATCCGTTACTCCGGGGAGGCGGGGGCGGAAAGGAAAGAAGTACAAAAGGAACTGGCCGTCAAAGCCCTGCGGGAAACTTCCCTGCCGGACCCGGAACGGATACTCCAGAGTTATCCCTTTCAGCTTTCCGGCGGTATGAGGCAGCGGATATGTATCGCCATGGCAATGGCCACCCCCCGTAAGCTGGTTATCGCCGACGAGCCCACCACGAACCTGGATGTAACCATTCAGGATCAGGTCCTGAAAATTCTGAAACAGCGGGTGGAGGAAAAGCGGAGTTCCCTCATCCGTATTACCCATTCCCTGGGTGTGGCCCGGGAAACCGCGGACCGTATCTACGTGATGTACGCGGGCAATATGGTGGAAAGCGCCCGGACCACCGGCCTTTTCAGACGGCAGCTGCACCCTTACTCCCAGGCCCTGATGAGCTGCATCCCGAAGCTTTCCGGGGGAGGGGTGGCCGAGGGCATTCCCGGGCGTATACCAAGCTACCTTAACCCGCCGCCCGGCTGCCGTTTCGCGCCGCGTTGCCCCAGGGCCATGGAAAAATGCCGGCGGGAGCAGCCTCCGCTTATAACGGTGGAGGAAGGCCACACGGCCGCCTGTTTTCTCTATGGTGAGGGAAGCTGATGGGCGGGATTCTTGAAGTGCGGGGCCTGAAAAAATACTTTCCCGTTACCGGCGCGGCGCAGAAAAACCTGATGGTAAAAGCCATTGACGGCATTGACTTTGAGATTCGCCCCGGCGAAACACTCGGCCTTGTGGGGGAATCCGGTTCAGGGAAAAGCACCACCGCCTTTACCGTAATCGGCCTCTACGCCGCCACCGCCGGGGAGATACGGTTCAAAGGGCGGGACATTAGCGGAGGCGTGAAGAAGCGGCCGCTGGAGATCAAACGGGACATCCAGATGGTGTTCCAGGATCCCGGTACAAGCCTTAACCCCCAGCGTTCGGTGGAGCAGATACTCTCGCTGCCCCTTTCCGTCCACGGGATGATCCGCCGGGGCGGGAAACGGGAGCAGCTTCTGGAACTCCTCGACGCGGCGGAGCTTCCGGGGGAGTACCTCTACAAATACCCCGCTTCCCTGGGGGGCGGGGAAAAGCAGATGCTGGCCATCGCCCGCGCCATTGCCACTAATCCTTCCATGATCGTTCTGGACGAGCCCACCTCTTCCCTTGACGTGTCGGTGCAGGCGAAGATCATCAACATGCTGCTTAGGATCCAAAAACAGAAGAACCTTTCGTACCTGTTTATCACCCACGATTTAAGCCTTATGCGGAACATGGCTACGCGGGTGGCGATCATGTACCTGGGGAAGATTGCCGAGATAGCCCCGGCTGACGTTTTTTTCCGGAAGCCCCTGCATCCCTATACCCAGATGTTGCTTTCCGCCATTCCCGTGGTCAGCGCCGAAGAGGAGGCGTTGAAACCTAAAAGCGTTCATTCCCAGGGGGAGATCCCCAGCCCGGTGAATGTGCCGGCCGGGTGCAGCTTTAACACCCGCTGTCCCTTCGCGGAGGGCCGCTGCTTCTCCGATGACCCGGCGATGGCGGAAACAGGGCCGGAGCATTTTGTCCGCTGCCACAGGGTGGCCGGGAACCTGTATTGAAAATTTCGGCATAAGTCCCTATGATTAGCCCGGAGGTTGTTGTGGGCGCAAACCGTACCTATAAAGACAGTGTGTTCTCGCTCCTGTTCAACAATCCCGAAACCCTGCGGGAACTCTACAACGCCCTGGAAGGCGTTACTTTGCCTCCTGACCTGCCGATCACCATCAATACTCTGGAGGAAGCGCTCTTCATGGAGCGGGTAAACGACCTTTCCTTCGTGTTCGCCGATGTGCTGGTGGTTGTGTTTGAGCATCAATCCACGGTGAACCCCAATATGCCTTTGCGTTGTCTGATGTACCTAGCCCGGCTCTATGAAAAGATCATTGACAACAGGGATGTCTATAAGAGCAAGCTGCTGACCATACCCCGGCCCGAGTGCTTTGTGCTGTACAACGGACCAGCGGACTACCCCGATGAAATCCGGCTAAAACTCTCGGATGCCTTCGCGGATCTTACAAAACTGGGGTATACGGGACCGCCCGATTTGGAGTTGACGGTGCGGGTGATCAACATCAACAAGGGACATAACAGCGAATTGGTGGGGCGGAGCAGAACGCTTGAGGGGTACAGCGAATTTATAGGGAAGGCGCGGGAATATGAGAAAGAGCTGGGGAGCCGTGATGAAGGGGTAAGGGCTGCGGTGAAATACTGCATAAGCCGCGGGATATTAAAGGAATTTCTGGAGCTGCATAGCTCGGAGGTAGTCAATATGTTGTTTACGGAATGGAACTGGGACGATGCGCTGGCGGTTCGTTTTGAGGAAGGCCGGGAGGAAAGTCTTGGGGAAACCATCAAAAACCTGCTGGAATTTGGAATGAACCCGGAGCAGATTTCCCGGGCGCTTAAACTGCCGCCCGACGCGGTAAAACGGTATCAGGATTTGCGTTAATGTGATTAAACGGTGGCGGCGATTCCGCCGTCTTATGTCTTATCAAAGAGGTGATCGATGAGAAAAATCGGCATAAAAGAGATTGAGGATATTGCTTTGGGGGCTTCCCTCCTCGGTTCGGGCGGCGGGGGCGATCCCTATGTCGGCAAGCTTATGGCCATCGGCGCCATCAGGGAAAATGGGCCGGTGACCCTGCTTGACCCGGACGAGATCGCCGATGACGCCTTTGTGGTTCCCATCGCCATGATGGGGGCGCCAACGGTGCTTGCCGAAAAGGGGATAGGCAGGAACGAATACCGGACCCTTCACGACATGGTCGGCTCTTTTTACAACCGGAAGATCGACGCCCTTATGCCCATCGAGGCGGGTGGGGTAAACAGCATGCTCCCCTTTGCGGCGGCCGCCCGGCTGGGGCTTCCTCTGGTGGACGCCGACGGCATGGGCCGGGCCTTCCCGGAACTTCAGATGGTTACCTTTACCATCGGCGGGGTCAGCGCGACTCCCATGGCCCTTACCGACGAAAAGGGCAACTCGACGATATTTAAAACAATCACCAATAAATGGACCGAAGACCTCGCCCGCGCGGTAACCATGGTTTCAGGCGGTTCCGTTTCCATATCCCTCTACCGCATGGGCGGGGCGGTCATGAAGCGATACTGCGTGAGGAACATCGTTACCCGGAGCGAGCAGCTGGGCAGGGCGATACGTTTGGTAAAGCAGGAGACGGGCGCGCCGGAGGAAAATTTTCTGGCCGCGGCGGAGGCGTATAAGCTCTTTCGCGGGAAGATCACCGATGTGCTCCGGGAAGTGCGGGGGGCCTTCAACTTCGGAAAGACGATGATCGAAGGCACGGCGGAATTCAAGGGGAAAAGCGCTTCGGTGGAATTCCAAAACGAAAACCTCGTGGCAACGGTGGACGGAGAAATCCGCGCCACCACCCCGGATCTGATATGCCTGGTGGACACGGAAACCTTTATCCCCGTGCCCACCGACGCCTTAAAATACGGCAAGCGGGTCCTGGTGGCGGGGCTGCGGTGCTATGAGGCGTGGCGGAGTCAGGCGGGGCTTGCGATCGTGGGGCCCCGTTACTTCGGCTATGACACGGACTACGTTCCCGTGGAAGCGCGGGCCGGCATACAAAACGGGGGAGGCAGGGCATGAGCGCGAAACAATCCGCCTATCGTTTGGGGGTTGATGTGGGCGGCACCAACACGGATGCCGTATTAATAGATGAAAATCTGCAAGTGGTGGCGGAGGTCAAACTGCCGACCACCGCGGATGTCTACGGCGGCATCCTCGACGCTATCCAGGGGGCGCTGGACAGCTCCGGGATAGACCGGAAACGTATTGCCAAGGCGATGCTGGGGACCACCCAGTGCACCAACGCCATAGTCGAGCGGAAGCGGCTCTCGAAGATCGGCGTGCTGCGGATAGGCGCGCCGGCGACCCTGGGGATCAGCCCCATGGTTGACTGGACCGAGGACCTCCGGGGCATCGCCGATAAGGTCGAGATAATCCGCGGCGGCTTTGAATATGACGGCAAGGAGCTTGCCCCCTTTGACGAAGCCGCGGCGCGGGCATTTTTCGAGGACTGCAAAAGGCGGGGCATACAATCGGTCGCCATAAGCCAGGTCTTTTCGGTGATACGGGAAGACCACGAGGAGCGGGCCGCGGCGCTCTGCCGGGAAGTGATGGGCGAGGGGGTCTACGTGTCCCTTTCCAGCAAGATAGGCAGCATGGGCCTTATTGAGCGGGAAAACGCCACCATCCTCAACGCCACCCTCTACGATGTGGCCCACAATTTTACCGAAGGCTTTGTGAACAGCCTGCGGGATCAGGGGGTGAGCAACGCGGAGGTCTACTTTTCCCAGAACGACGGCACCCTGATGAGCATGGATCTGGCCCGGAAGTACCCGATTCTCACCATCGCCTGCGGACCCACCAACAGCATCCGCGGGGCAAGCTACCTCTCCCGGCTGTCGGATGCCGTGGTTATCGACATAGGGGGCACCACCACGGACTTCGGTATTCTGCGGAACGGCTTCCCCCGGGAGAGCAGCGTCGCGGTTACCATAGGCGGGGTGCGGACCAACTTCCGTATGCCCGACGTGATCTCCATAGGGCTGGGGGGCGGCAGCATAGTCAGGGAAAAGAACGGCGAAGTCACGGTCGGCCCGGACAGCGTGGGCTACCGGCTCACCGAAAAGGCCCTGGTCTTCGGCGGCGACACCCTCACCGCCACGGACATTGCCGTGCGCCTGGGCCTTGCCCGGGTGGGGGACCCCGCGAAAGCAGCGGGCATCGATCAGGGCCTTGCCGAAAGAGCCCTGGCCCGGATTGTCGAAATGGTGGAGGATCACCTGGACTCGATGAAAAGCTCCGGGGAGGCGGTGGATGTGGTTTTAGTGGGGGGCGGCTCCATCCTGCTCCCGGACCGTATCGCCGGGGCGAAGCGGCTCTACAAGCCGGA
>JAIROB010000190.1 GCA_031257695.1 Treponema sp.
TCGTAGTTGGGATCCCCCTCGTTGTAGTTGATCCCCTCCTTTACCCGGAAAATCTGGATCGGGAATATCGGGGTTTCCCCGTCCCCCAGCCCGGCTTCGGTGGCCAGCAGTATGTTCCGGATAACCATCCGGCCTTCCGGGGAGCTGTCGGTGCCGTAATTTATAGAAGAAAAGGGTATCTGAGCGCCCGCCCGGCTGTGCATGGTGTTGAGATTGTGGATCAGCGCCTCCATGGCCTGATAGGCGCTGCGATCCGTCTCTTTCAGCGCCGAGGACAGGGCAAATTCCTGGGCCTGTTTGATGGTGTCCGCATCCAGGTAGCGGGCCAAAATCAGCGCCTCCGCCCGGCAGTACTCCCCGGAGCCGCTGAGCCTGGGCCGCAGGGGGCCGCCGAACAACTCCGCCTTGAGCGCCGCCTCCAGTTCCTCCGCCCGGCCAAAGGACAGGAGTTCCAGCGCCTTCACTAAATTTTGCCG
Organism: Treponema sp.; assembly: GCA_031257695.1. The sequence continues at coordinate 477 of JAIROB010000190.1, forward strand.
GTACAGCTTCACATAGGTCTTGGCCACCCCCGGAGCCAGCCCCCGGTCAAAATTGGGGATGCTCTGCCCCCCATGCTGATCGTTCTGGTTCGACTGTATGGCGATGCAGGCCAGCGCCGAATAGCTTCGTATATCGTTCGGCTCCCGGATGGCCCCGTGGCCTGTTCCAAAGCCGCCGGTAAAGAGCTTGTTAATGTCAATTTGGCAGCAGGTGGTGGTGAGGGTGAGGAAATCCAGGTCGTGAATGTGGATGTCCCCTTCACGGTGGGCCGCGGTATGGAGGGGGTTGAGGATAAACAACTCGTTGAACTGTTTGGCTCCCTCGGACCCGTACTTGAGCATATGCCCCATGGCGGTGTTGCCGTCGATATTGGCGTTTTCCCGCTTTAAGTCGTTGTCCTCGGCATCCTTGAGGGTGAGCTCCTCGTAGGTACGCATCAGCCGGGTGTTCATTTCCCGGATCCGGGTCCGTTCCGCCCGGTACAGGATGAATTTTTTCGCCGCCGCGCCCAGGCCGCTTTCGATCAGTATCTGTTCAACCGTATCCTGGATCTCCTCCACCGCGGGAATTCGGCCCTGATACGCGGCCTCAAGCCGGTTTACGGTCCGCTCGGAAAGTTCCATGGCTTCCTCCCATTCCATGGTCCCGGCGGCCATTCCCGCCTTGTAAATGGCATTGGTGATTTTCTCAATATTGAACGGGGCTTCCCTTCCGTCCCGTTTCAAAATCCTCGTAGGCATAAAACTCCTCCCTCCCATCGCCGCTAAAATTTTTACTTTTGAAGCCAAACCTGCTTTCCCAAAAGCTGAAGCTTTGGGGGGAAACTTTTTTCATTGTTTATATTTCGGATGAAACATACACACTATATAGCGTCTTTTCACATGATAGTACCCTATCTGTAGCGCGTCAACGGGAATCCCGGAGAATTTAGCAGAAATTTGAAATTTTGTGTCAAAAAAACGGAAAATCAAAAATTCGGCTTAAAAATACCGTATATTAAAAAGACATGTATACGCGGGAAATTCTACCCCCCCGGGAAGCCCCAATAGACAATGGAGCGCCCCTCCAGGGAACCTGGAACGAGGCCTTCCGTGAGGTGGATCTCCTGGAGATTCGCCGGCCCTTTTCATTTCCCCTTCCCCGGGGTTTGTGCAATATGCGGATAAAGGAATGGGAATCCTTCGCCATCCAGGACGATCATGTGTATCTGGAAGCGTTTTTGGCGAATATTAAATATTACCGGGTCGCCCAGGTGCTTCTTTACGATAAGGAAACCGGGGAACGGCTGCGGTTCAACAAGGTCATACCCCTTGGCGGGTGGCGCCTTCCCCGGAGCCTCTGGAATTCCTCGGTCTATAGCCGCTCCTACGGTTTTTTTTTCAACATCCACAGTTGGCTGGACGCCACTATCATCAAGACGGACCTCGATATTGAGGCCACCCGTCAGAGGCCCTCCTTTACAGCGCACCTGGAGTACCGCCTGAGCGACCTGAAAACCCCTCCCATGGCGGTGTGCCTGCCCTTTTCGGACCGGCGCTGTATGTACGCCTACAAGACTTTTTCCGCGATTCAGGGGGACATGGTCTTTGGGGGCAGGCATATTTCCCTGGATCCGGCAAAAGCGCGGGGGATATTTCGGGATTATAAGGGCTATTTCCCCTACCGGATGAATTCAACCTGGTGCAACGCGTTCAGCGGGGGACAAACGCCCCAAAAAACGCTTCGATTTGGTTTCAGTATCGCCGAAAATCAAACCAGGGAAACCTTTAAGCACAACGAAAATGTCCTTTGGGAAGAAGGGGGGGCCATGACGCCCCTGCCGCCGGTCCGGATAACCATGCCCGAGGGTCTTGAATCGGACTGGGTAATCCAGGACATGGAAGGCATGGTGGATCTGACCTTTAGCCCCCAGGAGCATATACGAAATTCTTTCAATTTGCTCCTTACCCGGTGGGAATATCATACCCCCATGGGTTATTATAATGGTATGGTGGCGAATGCCGAGGGCAAACAGATTCCGGTGCACAATCTCTGGGGGTCAGGTGAAAAACTCTATCTGCGGGTATAGGTATGGCAAAGCAAAAAGCTGTCTATGAACCCGGCGAATTGGACCGGGTACGGGAAAAATTAGGGGTCCTCGATCCGGCGGAGGCAAAGCGGATGGCCGGGCTGCTGGGGGGAGAAGTGGGGGTTGAAAAAGCCCCGGCTCCTTTCCCGGCCTCTTCCCCGCCCCCTAAGGCCAGGACCGAAACCGTGGATCTCCACGTAAAGGGCAAACCCGCCGGCGTCCGGCCCGGACGGCGTCCGGAACCGCCCCTCCCCATAGAGACCGGGGAGGACGAGGATTTTAAGCTAAAGCAAAAAAAACCGAACCCCGCGGACGATCCCGCAACGCCCGTCAAACTGGGCTACTGGGAACGGGTAAAAATGGACCGCCTGGCGGGATCTGCGGAATTCGACATTAAGAGCCCCATTCAGGTGCTGCGTTCCGTGCTCTCCTTTTTCTCAAAACCCGCGGATCTGGTAAGCCCCGTCTTTGTAAACAAACGGATGAACGAATATTACAAGCACATCGAGCTTATGGTTACCGTTACCCGGGCGCTGCTGCCCCGGAACAGCATACTGCGGAACGAGCGGTTTAAACGGATATCCCCCCCCGCCTACGCTATAGTGGATCTGTTCCGCCAATGGAACATTGAAAAAATCACCGGAGATTTGGCCATACTCCAGGCCAACCCCCGGGGCGTCAAGGTGGAGGATTTTACGGAAATTCTCAAGATCATCTATAGGCCCCTCTTCCTTATTGAACAATTGGATCTGGAAAATCATATCAAAGGATCCTATCGCCTGCTCTACAAGATCCTCTTTATTGAAAACCCCGCGGAGGCGATTAACCAGCGCCAGGAGCAGATCCGTTCCGCCATGGCCGCCTTTGACATAATCCGGCGGGACGTGCGGTTTCTGCTGTACCCTCTGCTTCTCAAGCTGCTGTCCGACAAGCTCCTGGGCTACAACGCCTTTTTTTCCGAGCGGCGCAACCGGTTCATGGCCTTCCTTGGCGTAACCGAGGCGGATCGCCTGCAGCCCAATCCCCTTATCAAGGAAAGCGAAGTCACCGAGGAGATGGTCGTCGGGGGCGATCAGAGGGATTCCTCCGAAGGCGGAAACAAGGACGGATCAGAACTCAGCGCCGAGCAGAAGGAAGAGCGGGCCCTGCAGGAAGCTGAACGAAGGGCCGTGGACCGGGGTCTTGATACCCTGGAAACCCTGTTCCCTAAGGCAGGCTGGGATAAGATCGACGAGTACCCCGATTTCTTCCCCTACTTTTCCGACATCTTCGACCTGGGAAAAAACTACGCGCTTATCCCCCCCACGGACCCCCTCCAACAGGTGATAATCCTCACCCGCATCCTGGAGGAGCTCCTCTTTGGGCTCCGGTACGTAACCTTTAGTTCCGTCATCAATGCTGACGGCACAGTGGAAAACATTGAAGAGGCCATGGTAGATATTATGACCAACTGGCACTTCTACTATGACGAAGCGTTTAGCAAGGAATACCTCCCCCGGCTGGCGGAATATTGCCGCATCCTGGACAGCCCCGCGGAATCCCGGACTTCCCCCTACGCGAAACGGCTGATCAACGAACTCCACTGGACCAAGCGGCTCTACTTTCTCCCCTACTACCGGTTTGAATCAAGCTCCCCGCCGCCTTTCCAGAAAAAGGACGTGGACGCGCTGTACCCGGAGATACGCCGCCTCAGAAAGCGCCTTACCGCGGTGGCCTCGGGGATTGAGCACGGGCTTAAAGCAGGGGGCCCCAGGGACAACACCCACTGCGACGGCATAGAAAATCCCTGGGAAAACTATAACTTCCAGGTCCCCAATCCGGTGTCAATCCGGCTGGACTCGCTGCTTGGGCCGAAGCGCACCAACGCCAGCCTGATATTCTATACCCTGGCGGTAACCGTGGCGCTGGACTACCTGGTGAACAACGAGAGCAGTTGGGCTTACAACGACGACCGCCCTTCCGTTCTGTTCCGCAGCGTGGACAACGCCGGCATTACCCCGGCCTTTGGGGTCGACACAAAAATTGACACCGAAGCGCTCTTCAAGCAGTCCCTCAAGCAGGGGGGAGGGCAGGCGCCGGCGGCAAATTAAGGAGGGGGCCAACCCGCCCGCCGGCGTTTGTGCCGGAAGCAGGAGCGCCGGGACGGGGATGCCCTAATGAAAATCCCCCCAGCGCCTGCCGGTTTCCACGCTGACCCGCAGAGGCGTACGCAGTTTTACTGCGTTTTCCATCACTTCCTTTACCAGTTTTGCCGCGGCGGGAGCTTCGGCCTTGGGACATTCCAGGATGAGCTCGTCGTGCACCTGTAACAGCAGTTGTGCCGGGCTTTGTTCCCCGGCCAGGCGCCGGTCCAGGCTGAGCATGGCGGTCTTGACGATGTCCGCCGCGGAGCCCTGGATGGGGGTGTTCACGGCGATCCGCTCGGCCGCGGCCTTTTCGGTTTTGTTCCGGGAGTTGATCGCCGGGATGTAGCGGCGGCGGCCAAGGATGGTGGAGGCATAGCCGGTTTCTTCGGTTTTTTTGATGAGCCCGTCAATATAACTGCGGATACCCGCGTAGGTTTTGAAGTAGGCTTCAATAAACGAGGCGGCCTGGGTGCGGGTGATGTTCAACTCATTGGAGAGGCGGAACGCGCTCATGCCGTACATGACCCCGAAGTTGATGGTTTTGGCTATGCGGCGCTGATCGCTCTGAACCTCCCGCTCGTCTATGCCGAAGATGAGGGCCGCGGTTTGGGCGTGAACGTCCTTGCCCGCGTTGAACGCGGCGACGAGGTTTGC
>JAIROB010000201.1 GCA_031257695.1 Treponema sp.
AAACTCTCCCGGCGGCTCCACGACTCGCCCTCGTGCATCGTGGCGGACGAAAACGATCCCACCATGCAGATGGCGCAGATGCTCAAGGCCATGGGGCAGACCGAGCTGCCGGAAATAAAACCCATCCTGGAGGTAAACGGCGATCACCCCATTGTCGCCGCATTGCAGGACGTGGAGGACGGGGAGCGGATCGCCGACGTGGCAACGGTGTTGCTGGACCAGGCGCTGCTGGTGGAGGGGATCAAGGTCCAGGACCCCGCGGATTTTGTCAAACGCCTGAACCGGCTGCTGGCAAAGTAGGGCTTAAATATTCGCGGTCAGCTCCGCGGGGATTTCCCCCCGCTCCACCGCCAGCAGGCGCTTGCCCCATGCGCCGGCCCATTCCCGCAGTTCCTGCACCCCCATGGGAGCGGGGCTTTTTGACTGGGTGTGGCCGGCGATTTTGTCCGCCAGGCTGAGGTACACCCTGGCCTGATCCGAGTCCGGGGCGGCTTCGATGGTGGTCTTCCCCTGGAGCTCGCACTGGGTAACCGTGACGGACCGGGGTATGTACTCCACCACCCGGGTTTGGGTCTTTTCCACAAAGTCGTCGATGATGTCCCTGGAATAGGGCTGGTTGATCGAATTGGCGATAACCCCGCCCAGGAGGGCGCCGCCGGAGTTGGAGTACTTCTGAATGCCCCGGAAGAGGTTGTTCGCCGCATAGATGGCCATAAAATCCGCGGAAGAAACGGTGAACACGTGCCGGGCTATGCCCTCCCGGATGGGCACCGCAAAGCCGCCGCAGACCACATCCCCCAGCACGTCGTAGATCACATAGTCCAGGTCAAGCTCCTCAAAGATCCGCTGCTGCTTGAAAAGCTCCACCGCGGTGATGATCCCCCGGCCCGCGCAGCCCACCCCAGGCGAGGGGCCCCCGGCCTCGACACAGTACACGCCGTTGTAGCCGCTGAAGATGACATCGTGGGCGTTTACCGCGCTTTTTTCCCGCAGGGTGTCCAGCACGGTGGGGATATAGGTCCCGTCCCTGAGGGTGTTGGTGGAATCGCTCTTGGGGTCGCACCCGAACTGCATCACCTTGTAGCCCAGCCGCGACAGGGCGGCGCTTAAATTCGAAGTGGTGGTCGACTTGCCAATCCCCCCTTTTCCATAGATTGCGATTTGCGTAGCTTTTCCCATGGGATTCCCCTTTTTCTCCAGTTTATTCGGCCCTTTTCCCCACGCCGCAGCCTGGGAAAGGCCCTTTCCTGTCATAGAAGTCTCATTTGTATATAAAACCTCTCTATTTACCAGGAATATAGATCGGCATCGATCTTTTGTCAAGACTGTGGTAAGGTTCAGGCAGGGAATGACCGATATTTAAGGCATGGCGCCGGAGGCTTCTGAAAACTGAAATTTTGGGCAAACCTCTCTGAGGCTGCAATGTATCGGGAGAAAACCATGCCAATACGGGCGACGCTGCTGATAGCGGTGTTTATGATTTCGACCTTTGCCTCCTGTGTGTCGGCCCCTGGCATGGACGGGAATCCCGCTCAAACGGACATTCCATCGAGGATACCCCCGGATTCCTATGAGCCTGACAGCAGGCAATCCCCGGTACAGGTCACGCCGGGGGTGTGGATCCCCAGAACTCTCCACACAAACGACACGGACTGGTTCTCCTTTACCCCTGATTCCGCGGGGATTTTGGTTGCCGAAACCGCGGGCGACACCGACACGGTGCTGGACCTCTACCAGGGCGGCGATTTGCTGCGGGAAAACGACGATGTGGGCAGGGATTACAATGCCAAAATTGAATATTTTGTCGATGCCGGCACACACTACCTCATAAAAGTCCTGGGGGTGCGCCTCACCGGAGCGGAGGAGAACGACTCGGGGAGCTACCGGTTCCGGGCAAGCCTGGAGCCCATGCCGGAAAAAAAGGCCAGGCCGAATAACACCCTGGAACAGGCCGAGCCCCTGGCGCCGGGAGAGGCCACCACGGATTATTTTTTTTCCCCCGAGGATGTAAACTGGCATATCGTTTCCGTCCCCGGTCCGGGCCGCCTTACGGTCACTACCGAAGGGACCCTGGACACCCTCCTTGAGGTGTACGACAAATGGGAAGAGCTGATTGGCCGGGACGATGACAGCGGCTACCAGGGCAACGCGAAAGTCACGGTGGACCTCTTCAGCGCCTCTCCGGTGTATATCAGGGAGAGCGCCTACCAGGGCGCCACCGGCAGGTACCAACTGAAAACCAGATTTTCCCTCCCCATCAAACCGGACCGGTTTGAAAACGACAACACCATCTCCACGGCCAGGGAAATTGCGCCGGGGGACTCCCAGCCGCGTAATTTTACCGACGCCGGGGATGTGGACTGGGCGCTGCTACGGATCGACCGGCGGGGACGCTACGATATTGCCGCCACGGCGGAGGATAATTATCTGGACACCTTTATCCGCCTCTTCGATGCGGAAGAAAACCTGCTCGGCAGCGATGACGACAGCGGCGGCTATTGGAACGCATTGCTCGCCACAGACTTGGAGCCCGGCATCTACTACATCAGGGTAAGCTGTGTCGACAAAGATCCCCTGGATCGCTGCGACTACACCCTCAGTGTTTCCGCCAGCAAGTAGACCCGGCGCCTTCGCCGTTACTCTTCCAGGGCAAGGACTATGTCGGGACACTAACGCCGGGGCTGGAAAAGCGGCGCGTCAAAGAGGTTCAGGGTGCCGGTGGTCCATTCCGCCTTGGCCTCCAGCGTCAGGCGCTCCACCTCCTGCCAGGTGTCGGCGCGGGGGCCCTCCAGGTGGCGGTTGGTGGAATTGGTAAAGACGATGGCGCGGCACCCCTGATCGCGCAGACGGTTCACGTTGTCCGGGGAATCGTCGATGTAGAGGTGGGCCCCCACCGCTCCCTTGTCGGCCATGAAACAGATGTCCCAGTAGGGGATGTCGTAGGAATCGAGCCAGTCCACGGTTTGGGTGATAGTAGTTTTGTGGTAGTACTTGAGAAAGAGCCGGTGGGTGATGATACGGATGCGGATGCCGCTTATGGAAAGTTTTCGCAGAATCGCCGGAGCGTCCTTGATGGGGGCCATATCCCGGAAGAGGTTCCGCTGGGTCACGGCGAAGCGGTGGAGCCGGTCGTAGCCGCCGAACTCGTCTATGCCCCACTGTTTCAGTCCGTAGTCCACTTCTTCGGTCAAAGAGTCCACGGGCCTGTCCAGCCACTCCGCGGCGATGCGGCGCATGGCCCCGTAGAAATCCCCCACCACGCCGTCGAGATCCACGCCGATAATAAAACTGCTTTCATCCATACAGTAAACCTGCCGCTATGCTTTGGAAAGAAGGATAGCCATGCTGCGGGCCTGCAGGTAGTATTCTCCCTGATCCGGCAGGAGCCGCTCGTGGCCGGGGGCAAGGATGTCCTCCGGGCCGGGCAGGCCGGTGTCCACCGCGCAATACCACTTTTTCCCCTCCATGGCTTCACACACCTTGAACTTCACGGGTTTGATGCCGGAATTAAACATGATAAAAAAATCGTTGTCGTCCCG
>JAIROB010000207.1 GCA_031257695.1 Treponema sp.
CACCGAAAAACTCCTCCAGGAAGGGGACGCCCGGGACCTGGTCCGGGGGGTGCAGAACCTCAGGAAAGACACGGGGCTGGCGGTGACGGACCGCATAGCGCTCACCCTGTTTGGCTCCGGCCGGCTCAAGGCAGCGTGGGAAGCCTTTGGGGATTATGTGGCCGCCGAAACCCTGGCCACATCGGCGGAGTGGGGCAGGGCGGAGGGACAGACCCCCATTGAGGCCGGCGAAGATCAGTGGCTGGTTAGTGTAAGGAAGGTATAAACATGGCAAACCGTCGATTGTTGAACTCTTTGTGGGGCGGCCTCCTCGCCGCCCTGGCGCTGTCCTCATGCGCTTCAAACCCGCCCCTTGCCGCGTCCTCCGCCGGGGGCGGAGAATTCGCCTACCTTGCCGCGGGGGCGCGGGCCTATTTTTACACCGATATCAGGTTCTCCCGGCCCATCCTGGAGCATATTTCCCTGCAGGGCGTTGACATGGCGCGTGCCGGGCGTTTTTTGGACAAAGTGGACTTTCTTTCCGCCGCGGTGTATCCCGGGGGCGCGCCCCAGCGCCTGCTCCTCCACGCGTGGAGGGGAAAGGGCAATGTCCCCAGCGTTTCCGCGTTGTTCCTCAGCGCGCAATGGGAGAAGACGGCTTCCCCCACGGGCGGGAACTACTACCATTCCCAAAGCTACGGCCTTTCGGTGTCAACCCAGGGCTCCCACGCCTTTGTCTCCGACGGGGATCCCTTTGCCTTTGAGCCCCCCGTTGCCGAGCCGGAGGGCCTCGCCGAACTCCGGTGGGAGGCGGTCATGCTGGGCTGGCTTGACAATGCCGGAACCCCGATCAACCGCTTCCTCTCCGCCGTAGGAATACCCATGCGGGTTCCCACGGACCGGATCCTCTTCGGCGTATACCCCTCCCGGGCGCCGGACCTGGACGGGGAGGCCCTTGACGGCGAAGCTCCGCGCCGCCGGGCCGCCAGGGAGCCCCTCTATGAACTGCGCCTGCGGGTACAAACCGAAAACGCAAACCAGGCTAAAGCCCTGGCGTCGCTTCTGGCCTTTGTCCGGGTTTTTGCGGAAAGCCCGGATATCAGCGTGGCCCCGGAGTACCTGGAAACCCTGCGCCCCCTGCTGGCAAATCCCCCCAGCCAGGACGGGCCGGATCTGGCGATCCATACCGAGCCCATGGGCGCCGGAGAAATCGCTTTACTTTTTAACCGGTTTTCGGTATATTCTCAATAAACAACACTATAAGGAACGCATCTATGCCGATGTACGAATACGGATGTAAGCACTGCGGCCATACCTTTGAGGTGTCCCAGGGCATGAAGGAGGATCCCCTGCGGATCTGCCCCCAGTGCGGCAAAGAGATTCGCCGCTTGATCAGCAGCGGAATGGGGCTCATCTTTAAGGGTTCCGGTTTTTACGCCACCGACAATTCCAAAACGAAGGGCAAAGACGCCCCCAAGGCCGATCCCAAGCCCGCGGAAAGCGCCTGTACAAGCTGTCCCGCCGCGGAATCCGGAACCTGCGCCCAGGCAGTCAATTCCTAGCGCCTCCTCATGGGCAGCCGGTTTTTGTGTGAAAATTGCGGCGCCGAAGTTAAACGGGACACAAAAACCTGCCCCCGGTGCGGGATGTCCTTTGCGGATGTGCTCTGCCAAAACTGCGGCTTTTCCGGGGAGCCCCGTCTTTTTGCGGCCGGCTGCCCGGTCTGCGGTCATGCCGCCCCCGGCCCCGCCGGCGCCGCTTCCAAACCCGTAAAGGCGAAAGCGGCGCCCCGAAGGTTTGCCGCGGGCGCGCCCCCGGCCTGGGCCTACCTGCTGGCGATCCTGGCCTTTGCGGGAATTTTCGCTTTGCTCCTCACCAGATAAACCGTTTCACACCCTGGCCCCTCACACGGCGCCCGGACAGAGCGGGGATTTGACAGCGCCATGGTTCGGCGCAATACTTTGATTTATGACAAAATATGTTCGTTTGCCCGCGGCTCTTTTGGCGGCTGTTGCGGCGTTTGCGGGCTGTTCCCGCGCGGATCCGGCAACCATCCGGGTTTTAAATTATAGCGACATGGCTGATCCCGCCGGAGCGGAGGAGACGGCGCGGGTGTGGGACGCTTTTGGGAAGGCGAATCCTCATATTGCCCTAATCAGGGAGGATCTGTACGGCGAATCCTACCACAACAGGGTGGAAGCCTGCATTCAGGAAGGCGTTTTGCCGGACGTGGTCTTTGCCTGGCCCGGGGGGCGGTCTGCGCCCCTGCATACCGGGTCTTTTTTGAAGGATCTTTCGGCGCCGGCAGCGCGGGATAAGCTGGGAAAGTGGTATGCTTCCGCCGCCCTGGACGGGGGGCTTCAGGCCGGCGGCGTCCTGGGGATTCTGCCCGTATCCCTGTCCTTCACCCATGTTTTCTACGCGAACACCGCCGTTCTCGCCGACGCGGGGTTAAGCCCGGCAAAGACCTACGATGAGCTTAAAGCCCAGGCCCCCCTGCTCAGGGCGAAGGGCTATGAAACGGTGATCCTGGGCAACGAGGATGCCTGGGTGATGCAGCGGTGCCTCTTCTCCCTGGTTGCAGGGCGTTTTGGCGGCCATGGCTGGGAGGGGAGGATACTTTCCGGGGAGGCTCGGTTTACCGGCGCCGGATTTACGGATGCGCTGGAATTTATCCGTTCCCTCTACGCCGACGGGGTTATCGCCCGGTCCACCCTGCGGATCGATTACCGGAGCGTGATGGGCTCGTTTTTGGAAGACAAAGCGGCCTACCTTATCGACAGCGACGCGCGGATTCGGGATCTGCTTGTCCTTCCGCCGGAGCGGCAGCTTGATTTTCAGCTTTCCCTGTTCCCGGAGATTGCCGGAACGGCGCTTAACCGGTCCGCCTCCGTCATCCCCGGCCCCGGTTGGGGGATCAGCGCCGCCGTCCCGGAAGGGTCCGCCGAAATGAGGGCCGCCTGGCGGCTTGTGCGGTGGCTTTCCGGCGGGGAAAACCAGGCCCGGCTGCTGGGTTCCGGGGGCATAACCACTCCGAGCCGGGCGGACATTGACGAAAAAGCCCTGGCCCTGGGGCCCGTACAAAAGGCAGCGGCGGCCCTGGTCCGGGAGTACGGGACGGGCACGGCGGTAATCGATCAGGTTTTCCCCGGAGAAGTGTGCGCCGCGCTCAACGACGGGCTGCAAGAACTGGGCCTGGGGACCAAAACCGCAGTCGATGTAGCCGGAGCGGTCCAGGCGGCTTTCGACGCGTGGAAAGCCCGCTAAAGACGGGCCAGCAATTCCGATTTGGGCGCCGGTCGAAAAGACCTGCGGATCCCCCTATGGACCCCCAAACAGCACGGGGATGCGCACACACTATGTAATGGGGGAGGCAGCAGAAACAAAGCCCCGCGCCCAAGCCCCCTATGGGCCCTTTTCCTGCGGCACGGGGCAGCGCACACACAAAGTCTGAGGGGCTGGCAGTGGAATCGTTTGCCGCCCGCATTTGAACACACATTGCGAAGCAATGTGCTCAATACCTACCTTACACGGACAGCAATGTCCGTGCTTGAACGAGCGGGCGGCAAGCGAGTTCCAATGTCAGGCCCCCATAACTTCGTTTCAGCGCTGCCCTGCTCACCCTATGGGTCTATAGGGGGGCGCAACGTCTGGGATTTTGAATTCGGAATTGCCGGCGCAGTATTGAAAAGCATTACAAAAATCCTTATGCTTGTGCCATAATCAATGGAACCTAAGGGGGTAGCCTGTTATGATACGCTCTTTAACGGCCTTTACGGAAAACATCGACGATCCCGCGGCGGCGGCGGCGGAGATCAGGACCCAGCTTGAAAAGGGCGAGGGTCTGCTCGCCAATTCCGTGGGGATTATCGCCTGCCACTACGAATTCGTGCTTTCCGGCACGGCAAAGGCGATCTGCGAGGGACTTCCCTTCGATGTGGCCGGAACCATCTCTTCGGTGCAGGCGGTGAACGACGCCGCGGACAAAGCCCAGGGGACCCTGCTTTTGACCCTGCTCGTGCTTACCAGCGAGGATGTCAGTTTCAAAACCGGGATCACCGATTCCCTGAAAAGCGATCCGGGGAAACGCATCGAGGAAAGCTACCGCTCTCTTTCCGCCGGCGTCCGGCCCTCCCTGGTCTTCGCCTTTGCCCCCTTTATGGTCGAGAATTCCGGGGACGAATATGTCAATGTCCTCTCCCGGATCTCGGAGGGGGTTCCCTGTTTCGGCACCCTGGCGGTGGACGACACTTCGGATTTCCGGGAGTGTTACATGGTGTACCAGGGGGAACACTACCGGGACAAAATGTCCCTCATCCTCTGTTACGGCGCCATAAGCCCCCAATTTTACCATGCCTCCATTTCGGAGAACAAACTCCTCGACAAGGCGGCGCTTATCACCTCCTCGGAGGGGCATATCCTCAAAGGGGTAAACGGCAAGCCCGTGGTGGAATTTTTTGAGGATCTGGGGCTTACCAAGGCCAGCGAGACCAGTTACGCCATGACTTCCCTGCCCTTCATGCTGGATTACGGGGACGGGACGCCCATGGTGTCCAAGGTTTTTATCGGCCTTAATGAGGAAAAACACGCCATCTGCGCGGGGATAATGCCCGAGGGCTCGACCCTCTACATGGGGGTCTTTGACAAGGATGACGTGCTCCTCACCACCGGGAAACTTATCAAACGGGCCCTGGAGGAAACGCCCCACCCTTCGGTGCTGCTGGCCTATTCCTGCATATCCCGCAGTATGTCCCTGGGAAGCGATATTTTTGCCGAGATAGATCTT
>JAIROB010000017.1 GCA_031257695.1 Treponema sp.
TTACACAGATTAACGCTGATTTTAGCCTCTTTAATCTGTGAAAATCAGCGTAATCAGCGGACTTTCCTGTTTCCCGTTTTCTTAACTTGTTGACAGTGGGAAGTCTCCCCCTCGCTCCAAAGCCTGCGGCTTTTACGCTACCCCCTCTCCGGGGGCTCCGCCCCCGGACCCCCGCCGGGGTTTCAAAGCCCTGCGGCTGATCCCCCTGGTCATGGCGGCCGCAGCCCTGCTGCTCCTTTGCCCTGGGCGCATTTCTCCTTGCGTCCTGCGGCGCCATCCAGGACCTGCTCGCCGGAATTACCGGACGCAGTATTACTACTGAAAGTATTTGACCCCGGCTTCAAAGATTCGCTGCGTTTTATTTCCCGGTATGTTGGTGTGCACGTATTCGCCGCAGCGTTCCGAGTGGGCCATCTTTCCAAGAACCCTGCCGTCGGGGCTGGCGAGCGCCTCAATGGCGAAGTCCGATCCGTTGGGGTTGTGGGGCTCCGCCATGGCGGGCCGGCCCCGGGCATCCGCGTAGCAGAAGGGGACCTGGCCGGAGGCGAAGAGCGCCCTGCCTTCCTCTTCCCGGATAACGACACGGCCCTCTCCATGGCTTACGGGGAGGACATGGACCGCTCCGAGTTCCTCCAGGGAAAGCCAGGGCGAAGCCGCGGAAATAACTTTAGTGCGGACCATCCGGGAAACGTGGCGGCCTATGCGGTTAAAACTCAGGGCGGGCATGGAAGGATCCGCCCTGCAATACCGGCCGTAGGGAACCAGCCCCAGCTTGATCAGCGCCTGGAAGCCGTTGCAGATGCCCAGGATCAGACCGGAGCGAAGTTCCAGCAGTTTTGTTACTTCCTCCGCAATGGCGGGGGAACGGAACACATTGGCGATAAACTTTCCCGATCCGTCCGGCTCGTCCCCGGCGCTAAAACCCCCGGAGAGCGCCAGGATCTGCGCTTCCCCAATGGCCGCGGCCAGTTCCCGCCGGGACTCCAGAATGTCGCCGGAATTCCGGTTCCTGAAAATGACCAGCCTGGTCCGCGCCCCGGCCCTGCGGAAAGCCCGCTCCATGTCCCATTCGCAGTTGGTGCCGGGAAACACCGGCAGAACCGCCAGAGGCCGCGCCGCCTCCGGGGACCGGGAAACAGCAGCGCTGCTCCGGTGCTTTCCCGGCTGCTTTGACCGGGCGGCTCCCGCGGCTATGGCCTCCGCTAAAGCAGCGTCGGATCCGGGGACGGAGCCGGGGCCGGGAACGGCCGGTTCCGCCACGGTGGCGCCCGACGAGGTCTGGGGATAGACCTGCGCCAGGGGAAGCTCGTAGGCCCGGCGCAGCGCCGCCAGGGTCTTTTCCTCCCCGCCCAGGCGAAAAACCGGCTCGGACAGGGTCCGCGCTGCCAGGACCCAGGACGGCGCGGGGGCAGCGGAATTTCGCAGCAGCGCTGTTCCTTCCTCAGGATCATTAAGCTCCGCCAACACGGCGCCTTGATGCAGGCCCGGCGCCGTCAGGGCCCCGGCGTTGAGGTCCAGGCCGGCCATGTTGCCAAAGGCCATGAGCGCCAGCGCCGCGGCCACGCCCCCGGATCCCACGGGGTAGGCGGCGCTGACCAGGCCCCTGGCGGTCAGGGCGGAGAGGGCGTTCATGTTTGCCTTAAACACATCCCACTCGTCTTTGCCCGGATCCTGATACAACAGTATTACTACGTTGCCCGGCTTGCCGCTCAGGGCGCCGGAACGGACGGTCCGGGCCGGGGCGGTTCCCGCGGCAAACGCGACCAGGGCCGGCGGAACGGACAAATCTATGCCCTTGGCCTGGTCCCTGTAGCTGCCGGACATGGAGTCCTTGCCGCCAATGGCGGGGACCCCCAGGGCCAACTGCGCTTCCAGGGCGCCCAGAAGCGCGGCCAGGGGCTTGCCCCAGGCTTCGGGGCTGTCCATTCGTTCAAAGTACTCCTGGAGCGAAATCCGGGCCGTCCGGGGATCGCCCCCCAGACAGGCGTATTTTGCCAGCGCTTCCCGTATAGCGCCCTTGGCGCCTTCGTAGGGGCTGCGTTCCGAGAGGTCCGGATCGTAGCCAAAACTCATCAGGCTGGCGGTGAGGCTCTCCCTGGGAAAGGCATCCCCTTCCGCCGTGGCGAGCAGCGCCGCCATGCCGCATTCCGGGGTGCCCTGTTCCGCCCCGCCCCAGGGGAAGAGCGCCGAGGCAGCGCCCACGGATCCGTCGAACCGTTCCTGCAGGCCCCGGCGGCTGCCGCTCCTGAGGGAGCCCAGTTCCCGCTCCAGCCGGTCTAAATCGCAGGGCATATCCTCCGGCTCCGTGTCGCGGGCTGTCCCTGCCGCGGCGCCTATCACCGCCGCAGCGGAGCGGGGAGCGCCGTTGGAGCCGAGGAAGCGCCGGGACAGGTCCACGATGGTCTTTCCCCGCCAGCTCATCCTGAGCCGGGGGCCCCCGTCGGCATCCGCCGGGGCAGGGGGCGTTTCATCCCCGGCGCCCCCGGCGGTGACCACGGCAATGACCGCGGCGTCCAGGTTTTCCACGGCGGCAAAGCGGATCAGCGCGTCTGCGTCGGAGGGGGCGGCCACCACCGCCATACGCTCCTGGGATTCGGAGATGGCCAGTTCAATACCGTCCAGGCCCGCGTACTTTTTAGGAACGCTGTCCAGGGCAATGTCCAGGCCGGGGGCGAGTTCCCCCACCGCCACCGCAACGCCCCCCGCTCCGAAATCGTTGCAGCGTTTGATCAGCGCTGTTACTTCGCTGTTACGAAAGAGGCGCTGGAGTTTCCGCTCCTCCACGGCGTTGCCCTTCTGCACCTCCGCGCCGGCGGTTTCCACCGACTCCCCGGTGTGCGCCCTGGAGGAGCCCGTGGCGCCGCCTATGCCGTCCCGTCCGGTCTTGCCCCCCAGCAGTAGCGCCAGGTCCCCGGCCGCGGGCTCTTCCCGGCGCACCCAGGCCCGGGGAACCGCAGCGATCACCGCGCCCAGCTCAAAGCGCTTGGCGAGGAAGCCCGGGTGGTAGAACTCCGACACCTGCCCCGTGGCAAGCCCTATCTGGTTGCCGTAGGAGGAGTAACCCGCGGCCGCTTCCCGGGCAATCTTCAACTGGGGAAGTTTTCCCGGCAGGGTGTTTGCCAGGCTGCTCCGGGGATCCGCGCCCCCGGAGATCCGCATGGCCTGGTGTACAAAGGCCCGGCCGGAGAGGGGGTCCCGGATGGCGCCCCCAAGGCAGGTTGCCGCGCCGCCGAAGGGCTCAATCTCCGTTGGGTGGTTGTGGGTTTCATTCTTAAAGAGCAGCAGCCAGGGCTCGGCGACGGGCTCCTCCCCCGGGGCATTGCGAAATTCGGCCCGGATCCTGATGGAACACGCGTTGATCTCGGCGGACTCGTCCAGGTCTTCCAAAAGACCCCGTTTTTTCAATATCCTGGCGCCGATGGTGGCTATGTCCATGAGGGTCCGTTTCCGCTGTTCCGCTCCTTCGCCGTAAACCTCCCGGCGGGCTTCTTCGTAGAGGGCCAGCGCCCGTTTCAGGCCGGAGGCGGCGTCCCCGGACAGGTCCAGGGTTATGGTTTCCAGGGCGGTGGCAAAGGTGGTGTGCCGGCAGTGGTCGGACCAGTAGGTGTCCAGGACCCGCAGCTCCGCAAGGCTGGGGTCCCGGCCGCAGGAACGGAAATGATCCCGGCAAAAGAGGAGATCCTCCACGGACATGGCAAGACCGTAGCGCCCGGCCAGCGCGGCCAGTTCCGGGCCGTCCATGGCGGTAAAGCCGGAGACCTCCGGCACATCCCCCGGCTCCGGGGCGGTAAATTCCAGGCTTGCGGGGAGATCCAAAGCGGCTTCACGGGAATCCACGGGGTTGATCAGGTACTGTTTCAGGGCTTTCAGGGCATCGCCGGGGACGGGCTCGTCGCTTTCCAGTATAAAGATACGGGCGGTATGCACCACCGGACGGATGCCGGCCGCCAGCTCCACGCATTGTTCCGCGGAATCGGAGCGCTGGTTGTACTGGCCGGGGATATACTCAATCCCAAAAACAGCGCTGCCCGGCGGAGCGGGGTCGTCGTAAAACACCGCGTCGCACTGGGGTTCGGAAAAGACCAGATCCACCGCGGCCCTGAACTGTTCCTGACTGAGCTTTGCCACGTCGTAGCGCTGCAAAACCCGGAAGCGCCGCAACGCGGCCAGGCTTGGGCAGCGGGCGCCCAGGAAACTAACAATATCGGATTGCAAAAGCCGGGCTTCAATATCAAAACCCGCCCTCTTTTCCACAAACACCCGCCGTACCGGGGTATGGCCGCTATTTTGCATGAACGCTCCTGGACAGCGAAGTTGTCCCTATCTTAGCGGGAAAAAGGCGGAGTGAAAAGGGCGGGGGGATTCAGCAATTCCGAGTTTGGGCGCATTTTTACACGCCTCCGGCGCGTAAAAACCGGGCTTTTCGGGGCGCCGCTACCGCTTCGGCCCCAGCCTGCGGCTGTGGCGCGCTTCGCGCCCCCTACAATCCCTTGCGCGGAAGACAGCCCTTCGCACAACGCCGTCCCTGGCACAGAACCTCCGGACCAAGTCTTAATGCGTCAACGCCAACAAAAAACCCCCGCGACCCAGGCCCCCTATGGGCCCCTTTACACGGCACGGGGACGCTTGGGACAAAGGCGGGGGGCGGCGGATTCTACAGGCAAGTGAGCGCCGGGCATACTCCGCCGCCCCCCGTTTTAGTCTACAGGCGTCCCCGTGGGGATATGAGACAGAAACGTATATTCTTACCTGCGATGTATGTTTTACAGAGCGCGGCAATTCAGATAAGGGCTGATCCTTAAAGAGAACACCGAAGTTTCCAGCCGGGAGTAAGCCATAGATCCTAACCTTCCGCTTCGGTGTTCTTATCACCGAAGGACGCGGCGCCCTCGCGCCGGGTTTTGGTAGCGGAGAAGATTCATTCCCGCGGACCATGCCGCGGGTTTACTTTCAGAACCACACTGAAAACACTGGATACTGGCTTACTGATATTCAGCTTTTTTTCAGGTCCGCTTCTCGAAACCTAAAAAAATAAGGACAGGCACACCAAAGTCTCCTGGCTTATGGGCCGTTCCCCGCGGGCCTTCCCAGGCGCCTGCGCCCAGTGACCGTTTACGGCGGTTTTTCCCAATCACAGTTACGGACTAGCGGAGGAATCCCGGCGCTCAACCGGCCGCCTCGCTTCCTTTGAAATATGCCAACCTGACTGTAAAGCAATTCCCCCAACCTGTCAAGGAGAAATTCAGCGTCCCCCGCTAACCCATCTTAGGTCTATAGGAGCACGCACACACACCGTGTAATGGGGTATCGGCAGAAAACAAAAAGTCCCTGCGACCCAAGGCCCCCACCATGGACCTCTACCCGGCACGGGGACGCACACAAACCTTGTAATGGGGGGATGGTAGTGGAATCGCTTACCGCCCGCATTTGAGCGTAGCGAACGAGCGGGCGGCAAGCGAGTTCCGCTACCAGGCCCCCGGACAAAGTCCTAGTGCGTCCCCGCTGACCCCCAACCGGGGCCATGGGGGGGAAAGCTTAACCGCGGGGCCTTTTCGTGCTACCATAGCTAGGCATGAAAGACACCGGCGGCGTATACGAAATTGTCCTGGACCTTGCCACGGCAGCCCGTTTTAGCGGGGAGATTAGGCGCGATGAGCCGATGGCCAATCATACCACCTTTAAAGTGGGCGGACCGGCGGATGTTTGGGCGCGGCCTTCGGCGGAGTGTTTCCCCGGTTTTGCGGCGGCCCTTGTGGAGAAGGCGCGGGCCTTGCAGATTCCCCTGTTCATCCTGGGCGGCGGGGCCAACCTGGTGGTGGCGGATCGGGGGATTCGGGGCATCGTGCTGGACACTACGGGATGGACGGGCTACGGTTTCAGCGACCCGCCCGGCTCCGGCGGAGGGGCCGTCATGACGGTCCGTTCAGGGACGGCGGCGGACAAGGCCGCGGCCGCGGCCGCGGAACGGGGCTGGGGCGGGCTGGAGTTCCTGGCGGGGCTGCCCGGCTCCATAGGCGGGGCGGTGTGGATGAACGCCCGGTGCTACGGGAAACAGGTTTCCGGTCCCCTGCTGCGGACGGAGATTCTTGACGAAAACCTGGGGCGGATATGGGTCCCCCGCGTGGAGGAAGCCTTTGGGTACAAAAAAAGCCCCTTCCAGGATCGGGACGTCCTGATCCTGGCCGCGGAATTCCGGTTGGAAAAACGGGCGGGAGAAGCGATACGGGCGGAAATGGCGGGGTTCCGAAGGGATCGGGAAGAAAAGGGCCACTACCGGTTTCCGTCGGCGGGATCGGTGTTTAAAAACAACCGCGGATTTGGCAGGCCCACGGGAAAGATAATCGACGAGCTTGGCCTGCGGGGCCTCCGGGCCGGGGGAGCGCAGGTAGCCCCCTGGCACGGCAACATCATTATCAACACCGGCGGCGCCACCGCCGGGGATATACTGCGGCTCACGGAAACGCTGGAGGAAAGGGTAAAACGGGAAACAGGGTTCGATCTGGAAAGGGAGATCATCTTTATCCGCTAAATCCGCCCCCGGTTCGACACGTTTCCCCGGCAATTTCTACTTGCTAAATGGGATAAACCGGGCGATAATTCCATAGCCCCGCTGTTTATCCGGGGCAAACTAAGTATCGGGAGAAAATAATGGCAAAACTTACCCCTAAGGAGAATTATCTGCGGCTTGGCCGGGGCGAAATTCCGGAATATGTTCCGGCCTTCATGCCCTACAAGGACCACGGGCCCACAAGCGCCCACGGAGGGGCTTTTATCATGGGCGTCGGACAAGGCGAAGTGAGGGCCGGTTGGGAACAGCCCCATAGCGAGTGGGACGATATTTGGGGGGCCCATTATATCTGGGAGAAGGGCATGAACGCGGGGCTGCCCAAACCCGGGGCGTTTATCCTCGAAGATGTCACCAAATGGGAGGGTGTTATTAAAAAGCCGGATGTGTCGGGCTACAATTTTGCCGCCGCGGCAAAGGAGGAGCTGGACAAGGTGGACCGGACCCAACTGGCCTTTACCTGCGACATAGGCTACCAGCCCTTCCAGCAGCTTGTCGCCTTTATGGGCTTTAACGAAACCTTCTGCGCCCTTTTCGAGGAACCCCAGGCGGTAAAGGATCTCCTGGACTACATGGCCGATTTCTACGTTGAGGTGGGGAAGAAAATCCTCGATTACTGGAAGCCCGATATTGTTAC
>JAIROB010000172.1 GCA_031257695.1 Treponema sp.
CCCCGGAGCTTGCTCCGGAAAATTTACCACCACCGAAAATGTTGTAAACCGCCTTTTGGATCGGGGTATGGCCCCGGCCAGTACAATAAATTTCCTATCCAACGAAGATACCCAGGAGCTTGCTCCTGGGTTCTTCATTGTAATCTACGGCGGACTGTAAACCCTTCGCTGTTATGTCATCAACTTTTACGTTTTTTTCCGGGCAAGACACAGGGCGTAGAACCCCGATCCTATGAGCAGCAAAATGCTGATAACCGTAATCGACGGAAAGGCCACTTTGCGGCAGGCCATGGAATGCATGGGACAGCCGCCGATGAGCCCGTGGGGGACAAGCAGGGCGAGCGCCCCGGAAAGAAAAATCCCGATGCTCAGTCCCAGCTGTGTTTTCGGATCTGCAAAAACGACCAGGGCTATCCCCAGGGCGGCGATGAGGGCCCCGACGCCGATTTCCGCCCGGGCGGACCAGTGGCACTTCATGATCATGCCCGCGGTAACCGGGCATACCTTGAATAAAAATTGGGGCCCCAGCGCGATAAGAAGTCCTAAAGCCGCCGCCGATGCCCCGGCAATGACACGATTTTTCATATTCATAATGCTCCCTGTGCCTGTTGTTTCTCTTTGGGGATCTTCTCAGTAATCCCTTATAGTACTCGGGGAAACTGCAAAAAGTCGCATTTTTTTTGACAGCGGCCCGGCGGATAGGAGCCTGTAGCGCTTGTGGATTTTTTGCATTTTTATGCAAAAAATCCCGATTATCCGGCGTCCTTATGCAGTTTGAGTGGTATAAAAATTCACTTTTGTGAATTTTTATACGATTTATGCGCGAAGCGCAACAAACTGCTAGGCCGGCAAACTGACAGCGGAGAATTCAGCGCAGTTTTTGGCGGAATTCCCGGGAAACTTCGCGGCTGATATCCCTCTCCCGTATATCGGCGCGCTTATCGTAGGCCTTTTTCCCTTTGCAAAGGCCCAGATCGACCTTTACCCGCCCTTTTTTAAAGTAAAACGAGAGGGGAATGAGGGTATAGCCCTTTTCGTCCACCTTTCTGGCGATACGTTTAATCTCCTCCCGGTGGAGGAGGAGCCGTTTGTTCCGATCCGGATCGTGGTTAAAAAAGGACGAAAAGGGGTTTTCGGCGATCCGCAGGGAACGGAGCCACACCTCGCCCTCAATTACCTCCGCCCACGCGTCGGGGAAGGAGATTTTGCCGTCCCGAAAGGACTTTACCTCTGTGCCCAGCAGTTCAATGCCGCATTCGTAGTTGTCGTCCACGGAATAGTCGCGCCGCGCCCTGCGGTTTACGGCGATGATCTTGACGCCTTCGCTCATGGCGCTGTTCCGCCGCGCCGCGCCAGCGCCGGCCGGAACGACACGAAGGGCGACGATGTCGAAGGGGCCAGGGAAGCCCGGGTTTCAATGCCCACCGAGCCGGGGGGGTTGATCCAGGAACCGCCCCTGAGGGATCGTTCCGGGGAAGATACCGCGGCCGCCGCGGCTGCTCCGGCGGACAGGTAGTTGAGGGGCGCATAGGGATCCGCGCACCACTCCCAGAACCCGCCCGGCATATTTTCCAGGTCGAGGGTCCCGTTTCCGGCCAGGGACGCGGCGTATTCCCACTCCGCTTCGTAGGGGAGCCTCGCTTCCCAGCCCGTCAGGGAAGGGGGCAGGGACGCGGTGAGCCATTCGCAGTAGGCCGCCGCGGCAAACCAGGAGATCCCCGGCGTTCCCGCGGCGGGGTAGGGCGGGTTGACAGGCTCGTCAAGGTAGCCCGGCGAGGCAAGGCCCTGGGCGATGAGGGTTTCGGTGTTTTCCCGCCGCCACCGGGGGTTGTCCCGGAGAAAGCGCTCCCAGTCCTCGCCCCTCAGTTCCGTGGCGGAAATGTAGAAGCCCTCCAGTTTTACCCGGCGGGGGAAACCTTCGGCCTGGGTAAATTCCCCCCCGGGGACGGGCCGGAAGTTGCCGAGCGCTCCCCCGGTAATTGCCGGGGGCCCTGTCCTTTCCGCGGACGGGCCCCGGGCAAGCTCCGCCGCCGCGGAAAGGGCCCGGCTGTGCCAGGTGGAGCCTTTCACCGTTGCGGCGCTTTCCGGGGGCAGGGTTTCCGCCAGCCAGACAGCGGCGCCCGTGTTTTCGGAAAGGTAGCCCAGAACGGAGGCGGCGGTGTCCGCCAGGCTCAGGGGCGAGGGGGACAGTCCGCCGCTGTCGGCCAGGCTTTTGGCGCGGATCAGATCCCGCAGCGCCGCCCTGGTTACGGCAAAACGGGCCGCCGCTCCAAGTATCCCGTTCATTTCATCCCGAAACGCGCGGTCCGCCGCGGCCGCCGGTCCCAGGCGGTAGGCTCCTTCCGAAAGGTCCCGGGGGATTTGGTAAGCGGCGGTGGGCTCCCCGGTAAAGGACCACCGGGCATAGTCCGCGGCGGAGAGCGCCAGGGCTTCCGGGGGGGCCGCCGGGGTCAAGGTTCCGAACAGGGGGACGCGTTTGGGGAAAAACAGGGAGGCGAAGTAACTGCCGGGGATGTCCTGTTCCATCCGCAGGGGTTTGAATCCCGGAAGCGCCAGTTCGATCAGCCTGACCCCCCTGGGGATGGTCAGATCGCAGGGGGTGGCGCCCAGGGTGACGCCGTCAACCCGCACAGCCGCGCCCTGAGGTTCGGAATTGACCGACAGAACGCTCCCCGGATTGGCTATACCGGGAAAGAGGAGCGCAAAAAACACCGCCCCCAGGAGCAGCAGGGCGTACAAAATGGCCAGGTATACCCCCGGCCGCATACCCAGGAACGACCTTAGTCGAACCCTGTCTTCCGGGGGGAGCTTGTTGTCTGCCATTGGTCAAGTATAGGCGACCCGGTATGCCTTGTCAACGAAGGCGCTTCATGGTAGTTTTAAGTAATGACAGACACGCCTGACTTTTTTGACGCTATCCAGGCCCGCACCGAAGCCTATTTAAGCCGCAGACAAGGTATCCGTCGCATTAAAAAAGAAAAGCAACGGGGCAAAAACCCCGTTGTGGACTGGATCGAGGCGTTTCTTTGGGCCGCCGGAATGGTGCTACTGATCAACCAGTACCTTTTTCAGGCCTATCAAATTCCCTCGGGGTCCATGATCGACACCCTTATGATTAAGGACCGGATTTTTGTCAACAAGATCGTGTACGGGCCGGAACTGCTGCCGGGGGTGGCAAAGCTCCCGAGCCCTATTAAGCCCAAACGCAACGACGTTATCATTTTTGAAAATCCTTCTTATATTTCCCGGGGTCCGGTTTTTGACATAGCCCAGCGCATAATCTATATGCTCACCCTTTCCCTGGTGGACATTGACAGGGATGAATCCGGAGACCCCAAGGTCCACTTCCTTATTAAGCGGGCAGCGGGCATGGAGGGGGACCGGTTCGTCAGCGAGCAGGGGGAATTGAAAATCCGCTTTGCCGGGGAAGATCGATGGGTGGATGAACGGGAGTACCTGGCCCAGCGGGGGATAGGGCACAACCTGAGCCGCCTGATGGACGAGGCTTCCTACCCCGTCCTCCTCGCCGCAGGAAGGGCGGCAGCGTTTATGGATCTGGGCATCCCCCTGCCGGACGCGTTGGCCGCCGCCGCGTCCCGGGCGAACACCCTGCCTTATCCCGACTTTCTTGCCCACGAGCGCCTCCGGCTGGAAACCCTGAGGGGCGCCCAGCCCCAGGAGAACCGGTACCGGACCCTGCTGGCCAGGCACGTCATGGGCTGGTATGTGAGCGAGGGCCGGGTCTTTCCCCTGGGGGATAACCGGGACAATTCACGGGACGGCCGTTATTTTGGCCCCGTACGGATGTCGAAAATATTGGGAAGGGGCGCCCTGATCTATTGGCCCCTCAAACGCATCGAGGCGATTCGATAGGGAAGGGGAGGTATGTTTAACAAATGGCGAAAGTATTCCTATGCGGCCCAAAAGAATCAGCGGCATAAGATATGGTGGGGCCTGGCATGGTTCCTGGTTTTTTTTGTTGTATATTTCGCCCTTACGACCTTTGTTTTTTCCATGCGGGTTTTAGAGAACGACACCATGCAGCCCGGCCTGCGCGCCGGGGACCGGCTTATCGTTTCTTCCAATAAAATTCACTCCTTTTTTGCGGGAAAGGATCTGCTGGACGGGGAGCTTCCCTTTCGCCGGGGCAGCGTGGCGCTGGTGGATATGTCCCTGCGTGAAGATCCGGGGATTGTGCGGGGCGTCCTGGATGTCCTGCTGCGGTTTTTTACCCTCCAGCGGGTAAGCCTCTTTGACAATCGTGAGCATTGCTACATAAAGCGGATTATCGGCCTGCCGGGGGACGAAATTTCCATGACAAACTTTGTGCTCAGGATAAAGCCCGGGGGGGAAAACTATTCCCTTACGGAATTTGAACTGGCCGACCGGCCCTATGTTCCCACCATTCCCCAGGTTCCCGCCCTGTGGGACGAGTCCATACCTTTCTCCGGCAACATGGATCCCCGCGTCCTGGGGGAAAACGAATGCTTTGTTCTTTCCGATGATCGCAGCAATACTAACGACTCCCGCACCTGGGGCCCCTTGCCGGTGAATCTTGTGGTGGGACAGATCCTGTTCCGGTACTGGCCTCTGCCAGCTCTGGGCAGGCCCTGACCATGGAGCGGGAGGCGTCGGTCTATATCCACGTCCCTTTCTGCGCCAGCCTCTGCGACTACTGCGATTTTTATTCGATTTCCCTAAGCCCCGAAGATCCCCGTTTGGACCGCTATGTGGATCTGGCGCTGGAGGATCTGGCAGAAAGTTTAAGCGGGAATGGCATTGACCGGGTCCCCGCGGTGTATATAGGGGGCGGCACCCCCTCGGCGCTGGGAGCGGAGCGGCTGGACCGGCTGCTGCGCGGCATCGGGGCGCTGCTGCCCTGCCGGGACGCCTCTGAAACCCGCGGCGCGGCGGGCGGAACGAAACGGGAATTTACCCTGGAGGCTAACCCGGAATCCGCTGACCAGGCTTTGCTCCGGCTCAGCCGGGAGCGGGGGGTTACCCGGTTGAGCCTCGGGGTGCAGAGCTTCCACGGGCCGTCCCGGCGGGCGGTCCACAGGGCGGGGGACCCGGCGCTGCTTCCGGATCGCCTGGCCGCGGCCGCCGCCTGCTTTGGGGAGGATCTTTCCCTGGACCTTATGTCGGGGCTGCCCCACCAGGACGAGCAGGTTTTGCTCCGGGACATAGAAACCGCTCTGTCCCACAAACCCGGACACCTTTCCCTCTACGCGCTGACCCTGGCGGAGGGAACCCCCCTGGCGGAGGCGGCGAGCGGCAGCCGCGCCGCCCTGCCGGAGGGGGATGAGGCTGATCGCCTTTGGATCATAGGCCGCGACGCCCTGGAAGCGGCGGGCTACGCCCAGTACGAGGTGTCAAACTTTTCCCTGCCCGGCAAGCAATCCGGCCACAACACCCGGTACTGGCGCATGGAAAACTGGCTGGGCCTGGGGCCCGGCGGCTCCGGCACCCTGATCGACGATGAAACCGGAACGGGTCTCCGGCGAACCTTTAAGCCGGATCTGGATCTGTGGCTTAACCGCGGCGCTTCCCCAAACACGCGTTACACCGAAGAGCCCCTGGATCGCCGCGCCCTGATGGAGGAGAGCATCCTCATGGGATTCCGCTGTCTCGAAGGCCCGGATCCGGCGCTTTTTGAACGGCGCTTCCGCCGCCCCCTGCAAACCCTGATTCCCCGGACCATTGAACGCTGGGAATCCCGGGGCCTCCTGCAGAACAGCCCGCTTGCCCTTACCAGGGAAGGACTGCTCTTTCTCAATGCCTTCCTGGAAGAAGCGTTCTCTGAACTGAGCCGCGGCCATGAACCGCGGCAATACTTTACACCGGGCTAAAAACTTACTATAGTAACTTATTATGATATTCCCCCTTGAAGAACTAATCGAGTACGAAGGCAATATGTACGAAATCACCGCGGCCGCGTCCCGCCGTTCCTATCAGCTTTCCATGCTGAAGGATCCGGATATCGAGGACAACGAGGGCAAGGTGGTTTCCCTGGCGGCCCGTCAGGTGTTCACCGACCAGGTTGAATTCCGCCTGGAAGAATAGGCCCTGGCAGAACACCCCGGGGCAGCTTCCGTGACCGCGCTGATCCTCTTTGGCCCCACCGCTTCGGGCAAAACAGAAATTCTGGAAAAACTCTTTGCCGGCTCCCGCCCCCTTTGCCGGGCGGAGATCGTCTCCGCGGATTCCGTGCAGGTCTATCGCGGCATGGACATAGGCTCCGCCAAGCCCCCGGCGGCTACCCTGGCAGCTTTGCCGCATCACCTCATCGACATACGCAACCCCGATGAGCAGTTTAACGCGGGGGATTTTGTCCGCCTGGCGGATCATGCCTGCGCCGGCATAGCCGCCCGGGGAGGGCTGCCCGTTATTTCCGGGGGCGCGGGTTTCTACCTCCGTAACTTTGTCCTGGGGCTGCCCGAAGCGCCCCCTTCGGACCCGTTTATCCGCAAAGCCCTGGAGACGGAGTTTCGCGACCGGGGCGCCCGGGCCCTGATGGAGGAGCTTGCCGCCTGCGACCCCGTGAGCGCCGGGAGGATACACCTGAACGACGGCTACCGCCTCCGCCGGGCGCTGGAGGTTTTCCGCGCCTCCGGCCGCCCCCTCAGCTCCTTCGCTTCCACCGGCGCCGCCCCGGGAAACCGCCCCCGCTACCGTTTCCTCATCCTGGGCCTGGATCGTCCGCGGAAGGATCTGGGCAGCCGTATCGATGAACGCTGCGCCCTCATGTTCCGCCAGGGCCTTCCTGACGAGGTCCGGCGGCTCCGCGAAGCGGGTTACGGCCCCGGCGATCCCGGCATGAGGGCTATCGGCTACCGGGAGTTCTTTGTGGAAGAAGCCCCCGGACAATGGCGCATCGACGACAACCTGGACAAGGTTCAGGACTTGGTGGCCCGGAACAGCCGCCGCTACGCCAAACGGCAAATCACCTTTTTTGCCTCAATCCCGAACGCCCTCTGGATCCCCGCCCTGGGCGATCCCGCGGCGGAAATCCGGCGGGAGTTGGCGAAGTTTGGTTAATCTACCATGAGAAATCCTTGCCGTAGGACTTGAAAAATTCATCCGCCGCTTCCAGGGTCCGGTCAATCTCAGCTTCGCCGTGGGCGGCGGACACAAAGAGCGCCTCGAACTGGGCGGGGGCCGTGTATATGCCCCTTTCGAGGAGGTGGTTGAAATAGGCCGCGTAGGCGGCGGTGTCGGATTTGAGCGCCGAGACGAATTCGGTCACCGGGCCGGGGGTGAAGAACAGGGAGCCCAGGGAACCGATGTG
>JAIROB010000246.1 GCA_031257695.1 Treponema sp.
CCAGGTGTTTCGGGCGGCGGAGCTCCGGTTCGTGTTCAGCGTGCGCGCCCTGCGCCTGGAGGATGACTGGCTCACGTTCTATATCAAGCCGGAAGACGGGATGGAGCTTCCGTTGATTATGAAGTGGATCAAACAGACCTTCGCGCAACGGTACAACCGGCTGACAGGACGGATAGGGCATATCTGGGGGGACCGGTATTGGTCGGCGATACTGGAGGGGGAACCGCCTGAGGAGGCGCGTTTGGGCGGGGACGCTGAGAGCGGAGCGGAGGACGGGGTCGGACCCTGTTCGGGGAAACGGCGCCCCGGCGCCCGTTTTTCCCCCGCTCCCCCCCCGCCTGCAACCGTTTCGCCGGGATAAGGGGCGGAAAGCCGCTCTTTATCCCGTAACAAGCGCCATTCCCGCCCCTTTCCGAAGCATTCTACGGGGAAGAACCGCGCTTAAACCGGCAATGACTCTGATAACGATGAGCCCGGCGGGCGATGCTTTAAATTCCCGGTTGCCCCGCACATTTTTCTGGACAAACGCGGCGCTTGTATACTATTATGGAATAAGTTTTTGTAACAAGTTTTACTCATCAGGATTGGAGGAATTGTATGAAAAGAAATGTGGTTTGTATGCTCTTGCTTGCGCTTTTGGTTTCCGGCTTTGCCTTTGCGGGGGGAGCCAAACAATCGGCCGGATCGGGAACCTTGGCGGGACAGGATATTTCCACCTTGGCAAGCTGGGGCGCGGCGGCAAAAACGGCCTTTAACGGGCAGACCGTCACCGTCGCCATGGCCGCCCACCCTTCCACCGACGCCTTCCGCAGCATGGAAAGGGAATTCACCGATCTTACCGGCATAAAGGTGGTCTGGGACATTGTTGAGGAGGTAAGCCTCAAAAACAAACAGCTCCTGGATATTCAGGGCGCGGGCAGCTACGACGTGCTGATGGTCGACGCCTTCTGGATGGCCGAATACGCATCCAAGAATGTGCTGGAGCCCATTCAGCCCTATGCGGAGGACCGGAACAAGACCCCTCCCTGGTTTGATTACAACGACATTATGCCTGCCTACCGGAACGGCATTGCCGGCGCCAACGGCGTCAACTACGGGATCCCCACCGCGGGCGAAACCCGTTTTATCGCCTACCGGACGGACCTTTTCAGCAAGTACAACAAGGAGCCCCCGAAAACCATGGACGAATTCCTTGAGCTTGCCCGCTTCTTCAACGGCAAGGACGGGGTCTACGGGGTTTCCATGCGCGCCCAGCGGGGCATTCACTTTGCCTCCGGCTGGATGAGTCTGATGTACAATTTCGGCGGCGGCTTCATGGATCAGGCGGCTCTGGCGAAGGGGCAGGATGTGATTACCCTTACCACCCCCGAGACCATAGCTTCCCTCAGGTTCTTTGTGGATCTCCTGAAAAACGCCCCGCCCGACGTGGGAACCTACACCCACGAAGAGGCCCTGGGCGCTTACCTTTCGGGAAAGGCCGCCATGTGGCTTGACGCAACCGCCCTGGCAAACCAGATCACCAATCCCGCCACCTCCACCGTTGCGGACAAGACGGCCTTTGTTCCCACCCCCACAGGGCCTGCCGGAGACGGCGCGGCCCTCGCCGGATGGAACCTGGGCATTTCCCGCAAATCTTCCCACAAGGACGCGGCCTGGGCCTTCATCACCTTCATGGCCGGCAAGCAGAAATCCGCGGACTATGTAAAGGCCGGGGGAGTCGCCACCAGGGATTCGGTGTTCGCCAACCCGGAACTCGCGGCGCTCAACCCCTCGTACCCCGCCCAAAAAGCGGCGCTGGTGTCGGCTAACGGCCTGGTGGAAAAGGGCCTTTCCTGGATTCCCCAGTCGGATAAGATATACCAGATACTGGATGTCGCCGGAGCCTACGGTTCCTCGGCCCTGGCCGGAACCATCAGCGTTGAGGATGCCTGCAGGTCCATCCAGAAAGATTGCGAGGATCTCGAAAAATAAACCCCGGCCGCGGGGTCCCTCCCCGCGGCTAGGGCTGTAATTTTCGTAGTGAAAATAATGACACAACATCGCTCTACAAAAGAACACTTAAAATTTATAGCCCCGGCAATGTCTGTGATGGCGCTCCTTTCCATTGTGCCCACAGTATTTCTGATCGGCATTTCCTTTACCAATTACCAGTTGGGCTGGGAGTTTGGCCGTGCCCGTTTTAACGGGCTGAACAATTTTATCCGCCTGTTTTCCGGGGCGGATCCCGATTTCTGGCATTCCGTTGGCATAAGCCTTGCCTTCATGCTGCTTGCCACAAGCATAGAGATGCTTCTGGGGTACGGAATAGCGTCGCTGCTGAACAGCATGGAGTTTCGCCTCAAGCCCCTGGTGGTGGGCATCATGATCATTCCCCTCGCGATGACCCCCTCCATTGCCGCCCAGATGTGGAAGCTGATGCTCAACGCTGAATACGGCATCCTCAACCATATTCTTCAGAGCCTCCTGGGGATAAAAATAATCTGGCTCTCCCGGGAGCTGGCCTTTTGGTCCATACTGCTGGTGGACCTGTGGATGTTCACGCCCTTTGTCACCCTCATTGTTTACGCGGGGCTCCGCTCCATACCGGCCGAACCCTTTGAGTCCGCGGCCATTGACGGGGCGAGCCGGCTGCAGATGCTCTGGTATATTACCCTGCCCATGATGCGCAAACTGCTCCTTTTAACCGTACTGCTCAGGACGATAGACACCCTCAAACTTTTCGACACGGCCTTTGTCCTTACCCAGGGGGGGCCGGGAAATGCCACGGAGTTTTTAAGCCTCCACGTGTACCGGCTTGCCAACGCGGTAAACGGACTCATCGGCAGGGCGGCCGCGGTTGCCCTGACGCTTCTGTTTATCATTACCGTGATAAGCCGGCTGCTGGTTGCGCAGCAGCGAAAGGAGGAATCCTGAATGAAGCGCGGAAAATCCCGGGGCCCCGGAGCGGTCAAGCCCTTTTTCTCCGGCCTGTTGATTGCGGCGATCTGCTTTCTCTTTCTCTTTCCCTTTGTGTGGATGCTCCTCGTAAGCCTGCGCCGGCGCGTCGATGTGTTGCAGCCGGGCAAGATCTTTGCGCCCCTTACCTTTGAAAATTACCGCGCCCTTCTTGATTTCGGGGCCATTGGGGATTTTTTCAGAAACAGCGTTATTGTCGCCGTGGTTTCCACGGTTATTTCGCTTATCCTGGGGAGCCTTGCGGCTTACGGCTTTGCCCGCTACAACTGGAAAAAGCGGGAAGACCGGGCCTTCTGGGTTCTCAGCCAGAGGTTCCTTCCCCCGATGGCGGTGGTCATTCCCTACTTTCTCATGGCCTCCCTGGCGGGGCTTCTTGATACCAGGCTTGTGCTCATCATCTGTTATACAACCTTCAACATTCCCTTTACGATCTGGATGATGCGGGGCTTTATCGAAGACCTGCCCGTGGAGCTTGAGGAGGCGGCCTTTGTCGACGGCTGCACCCGCCTGCAGACCATGCTGCGTATTGTGCTTCCCCTGACGCTTCCCGGCATGGCGGCTACGGCGATTTTCTGCGTTATTAATTCGTGGAATGAATTTGTTTTTGCGAATTTCCTTACCAGCATTCACGCAAAAACAGTGCCCACCTCGGTGATGATGTACCTTTCGGTTTCCGGGGTAAAATGGGGCGAGATGGCGGCGACCGGCGTGCTGGCGGTGTTGCCGGTGCTGATATTCGCGGTGGCGGTGCAGAAATACATGATCCGGGGCCTTACTTTTGGCGCGGTCAAGGGCTAACAGCCCGGAGTGCCCGCCATTTCACAACAATTGAGGAGTTGAGCATGAATACAAAATTGAAAATGGCCATTGTCGGAGCGGGGATATGGGGAGAAAATCACGCGAAAATATACCGCGCCCATCCCTTCTGCGAGGTGATAGCGATCTGCGACGAGAAGCCGGGCAAGGCAAAGGCCCTGGCTGACAAAATGCGGATCCCCCAAAGCTATGAAGAGTACGGCGAGATGTTCCGCAAATCGGGCTGCGATGCCGTGGCTATCGTGACCCCCGATTTTGCCCACGCAAAAATAGCCGTGGCCGCGGCGGAACACAAAAAGCATATCCTTGTTGAAAAACCCCTTGCCACCACCAGGGAGGATGTCCGCGCCATGGTGGAAGCCTTTGATAAAAACAATGTCAGGGCAATGGTGGATCTCCATAACCGCTGGAGCCCGGCTTTTAACGTGGCCCATCAAAGCGTGGAAAAGGGAGAGCTGG
This sequence comes from Treponema sp., assembly GCA_031257695.1. The sequence continues at coordinate 4,231 of JAIROB010000246.1, forward strand.
GAACCCCCTATTCGGCCTATATGCGGCTCAACGACATCAAGTGGGTTGCCACGGACATGCTGCCCTGGGCGGCGAAATCTTCCATCCTCTGGTTTCTGGGCAGCCACAGCCTTGACACCTTGCGCTGGTTTTTTGACGACGAAGTTGCGCGGGTGTATTCGGCGAGCCGCGAGGGCATCCTGAAAGGACTCGGCGTGGATACGGTCGACACCTATCTTACCACCCTGGAATTCAAAAGAGGCGGCATAGCCCACATGGAAAACGGCTGGATAACCCCAAACGCAAATCCCTGTGTCAACGACATTAAGTTCAACATCCTGGGCGACAAGGGCATGATAAGCCTTGATGTGAGCAACCACAACCTGATACAGAAATACACCGACGAAAAGGTCACGGTCCCCGATATTGTGGTGCAGCACAGCATCTTTGATTATCCCAGGGGCTTCGCCTTTGAAAGCATCCGTTCCTTTGTGGACTGTATTTTAAGCGGCGAGGATTTCAAGGTCTCCGTGCAGGACGCGGCGAACACGAGCCTTGCCATACTTGCCATTATGGAATCGGCGAAAACCAGGACCCCCGTGGAAGTTGCGTACCTCTGATTCCGCGGGGGTGCGGCATATCCGGGCAGCAATTCAAAGCGTCACCCGATGCCATTCCGAATTGAACAAGCGGCGGCCTTTTGCTACAATGCCCTCTTATGGAAGTAACACAGGAATTC
>JAIROB010000120.1 GCA_031257695.1 Treponema sp.
TTTCATCCGGCGGTCTGTTTCTTCCATTTTGAGGGCGTTTTCTTTCAAAATACGGTCCGTTTCCCTCAGTATAGCCCAGATTTCATCCGCAGGGTTCACAGGTTCTTGAATGTTTATGGCATCCATGACTTTACTATACAAAAAAAGGGGGGGAAAGTAAAGCCGATGCCCTGGGGCCGGTTGACCGTAACCGCTTTCAATCATAGAATAACAACAACAGCATGAAATTTGAGGGTCATGGGGGAAAAATGCCGATACATCTATAAGGGGTGGGTTCGGAAACCGGCGGGGTTTTGGAACGGGCCCAGGGACCGGAGTAATCCGCAGGGGCGCCGGGTATGCGCTGCCCCATATATCCGTGAGAAGGAACCGGGATGCCTAAAACGTTGAGGTACAGAGCCGGCGCGGTTATCTACTTTCAAGGCGAAAACAGCGCGGAAAAAATATATCTCCTCCAAAACGGAAAGGTTACCCTGTCCTATGCGGATATTGAAACCGGGGAGAATCTTACCGATCTGGTGCAGCCCGGCGAATTTTTCGGTGTAAAGGCGGCGCTGGGGCGGTATCCTGAGGAGGAAAACGCCATCGTTTCCCAGGAAACTACCATCATGGTCTTTTCCATCCCCGAATTTGAGCAGCTTGCCAGTTCAAACATCCGAATAATCATGAAGATGCTCAGGGTTTTTTCCAAAGAATTGCGCCGGGTCCATCAGCAAACTTCCAATATTATGGAAAAGGAGGGGTACGATCCGGAGGACCCTGAGCAGGGTCTTTTCAATGTGGGGCAGTACTACCTTAAAAACAAACGGATCCCCCAGGCTCAGTATATTTTCGGCCGTTACCTTACCTATTATCCTTCGGGGAAAAATGCCCCCCGGGCGGCAAAAAACCTTCAGGTCATGCGGGAAGCGGGGGGCGGTTTGCCGCCTGCGGGCGCTCCCTTAACTGCGGGCAGTCCTCCGCCCTTAACTGAGGGCAGCCCTCCGGCTGCGATTACGGCCGCAACCGTGGCAGCGGATCGAAAATCATCCATTGGCCGGGTGGTCAGGGAAGACGATGCCGACAAGACTTACTATGACGCGGTGAGCCTTATCTCCCAGGGGAAATACCAGCAGGCTTTCGAGGAGCTGCAGGCTATCATGGACGCCAACGAAGATCCTGAGCGGGTGGCAAAAAGCCGCTACGAGATTGGCCGCTGTCTCTTTATGATGAACAGGTTTGACGAATGTGTCCAGCATTTTACCCAGATGATTACCGCCTACCCCAAACATCCCAACCTGGGGGACGCTCTCTTTTTCATAGCCCAGTCCCACGAGAACCGGGGGAAAAAAGAAATGGCGGAAGTTTTTTACACGAAGATCCTCTCCATGGTTCCCAACAGGGATGAGCCGGTTAACAGGAAGGCTCAAAAGGCCCTCGCTGCGCTGAGGAACACATAACATGGCTACACTGTTTCCCGATTATTCAATGTTCGAGCGTTTCACCCGGGGTTTTGAGCCCGGGGAGATGATTTTCTCCGAATTTGAGCCCGGGGACACCTTTTACCTGATCCAGAAGGGCCGGGTGAAGCTGGTTAAGGTTATCGGCGATGTGGAAAAGACCCTGGATATACTCCAGCCTGCGGAAATGTTCGGCGAAATGGCTATTTTGGAAAATTCGCCCCGGTCCGCCACTGCTATCGCCCTGGACAAGGTGCAGGTTTTGGAATTTAACCGGCAAAATTTTGACATCCTCATATCAGGAAACCCCCAGATTGCGCTGAGGCTGCTAAAAACCTTTGCCAGACGCCTGTATGACGCGAAACGGAAATTCATGATCCTCACCCTGGAGGATCCCCAGGCGCGTATTGCCGATGTGTTTCTCATGCTTGATGAAAATCAGAGCGGCACGGACCAGACCGTAGATGCCCGGGTGTTTCAGGCTACGGTGGAAGATATTGCCCACTGGGCGGCCATGAGCGTCAGCGAAGCCCGGGAAATCATCAACCACTTCGTTACCCAGCGCCGGATGGAGCTCTATAACGACCGGATAGTGGTGAAAAATATCAACGATTTTTCACGCTATGTTTCTTCACGACGGAGGCAGCTTGTTTAATCCATGTCATGGATGTAATCTAAGGAAGCTGTTCCAAAAGCTGAAGTTTTGGAACAGTCCAATTGTAACATTTGCCGCGCCTGTCTGCGGATGGAAAAGCGGCAAAACCCACGCGAGGTGAATCAAAATGAAAAAACGGGGCTTCCTAGTATCGCTGTTAAGCGTCGTTCTTGTGGCGGCTCTCTTCGCCCAGTCGGACCCCTTGAAATTTGTTCAGACCGGGACCGCTACCCACGAACTGGAATCCGACGATCTTGTGGCCGCCCATGCTATCCTGCCTATAGGACAGGAGGTCTTGGTTACCAACCTGGATACCGGCGCCCAGGTTACGGTTGCCATCACGGAACGGATAAGCCCGTCAAGCTCCCGGATAATCGACCTTTCAAACACCGCGGCGGCAGCGGTGGCTATGTTTGACGATGCTACCCAGGTTACCATTGAAGCGACGCTGAAACGCGACGAACCCGCGGTCGCGGCAAGCCCCGCCCCGGCAACGGCGCCTGCGGCATCGGCTCCCGCAGCCGCGGCGCCCCCGGCCTCCGCTGCGGCGCCCGCTCCGGCAGCGGCCCCCGCCACGGCTGCGGCGCCTGCTCCGGCAAGGGATCCCGTCGCGGCGGCAGCGCCTACGGCTCCCGCGGCTGCGCCGCCCTCCACGGGATACACGCCGACCTCGGAGATAACGCCCGTGGTTCCGCCCTGGGAAACCGGCTATGTGCCCTGGCCCGCTCCGCAGAACGATCCCTGGCTGCCGGAACTGGCCCAGCCCTGGATTTCCGGGATAGAGCGGGAACAGAGAAGCCCCCGGGTAGTCGGCCCCGCCCAGACCCCCACTCCGGCATTTGCGCCCCCGCCTGTGTCCACGCCCCCCCAGGAACCGGCGCAACGCGGCCCTTTGGCGAGGGTTCTCCCCGGCGCTCCCGGCAACCAGGACGGCGCCCTCTACCGGGTCCAGGTGGGGGCTTTCAAGGCCCTGCTAAACGCCCGGGAAGCCTTTGACCGCCTCTTGAACGCCGGATTCAGCCCGGTGTTTGAGGCGCAGGGGGGCCTTACCAGGGTGCAGATCCCCTGGGTGCGGGGTTACGAACTACAGGTAATCAGCCGGCGGCTCTACGACATAGGCTTTAAGGAAGTCTGGATACGGGCTGAACGGTAGCCCCCTATGGGCCTGGTCGGGTCTTCGGGGCTGCGCTGAGACAGAGGGGGGCCTGGCAGCGGAACTCACACCCGCTCGTTCGCTTTGCTCAAATGCAGGCGGCAAACGATTCCACTACCACCCCCCGATGCTGCTATGTTGACGATTATATTTTGGACAGCATTTTGCGAAATACTTTTAAGGATATGATTCCCGAAGCCTTATACCCTGAGGGCTTTCTGGCGCTGGAACGCCACGATAAAATAGCGGGAGCTGTAGGCGTAGCGTCAGAGGACCCGGACCGTTCAGGCTCCGGCGCCCCGGTGTTCCCCGATGATCCTGATAAATGCTTCCCCGTACTTTTTCAGCTTCACCTCCCCTACCCCGGACACGGACAGGAACGCTGTTTCAGTGAGGGGCTGTTTGCGGCACATATCCCTCAGAGCGGCGTCGGAAAACACGATGTAGGCGGGAACACCGCCTGCCTGGGCAAGGGAGCGGCGGAGTTCCCTGAGCTTTGTCAAAAGCGCTTCGTCCACCGGATCATCCGCGCCGCGGCTTTCCTCAGAGGAAGCGCCCTGTTTCCCGATTATTTGCGTCACCACAAAACCGGGGGAACCGCCGCCGTCCCGGTCCGCCCAGTCCGCAGCGGCGGCGCGGCGATTCGGTTTTTCCCTGGGCAGCATCATGGTTAAGGGCCGCTTCTCCGTGATAATCTCCCGGGAACGGGACGTGCTGTCCACCACGGGGTAGTCCCCCTCCGCAAGGCACAGATAGCCCTGGTCAATAAGGCGGTCCAGAATGTTCCTGATACGGCGGGCGTCGGTGTCCGCCATGATGCCGTAGACGCTCAGGGTGTCCAGGCCCAGGCTAATGATCTTTTCGCTCCGGCTTCCCCGCAGGATATTGATTATCATGGTTTTTCCGTAGACCCGGCCCCTCTGTTTCAAACGAAAAACACAGGAAATGATCTTCTGCGCTTCCAGGGAAAT
>JAIROB010000139.1 GCA_031257695.1 Treponema sp.
GTCGAAGCTAAAGCTATAGGGATCGTCTTTAAGAAGGTTAATGTCGGAGGGCTTCTTTGTAATGTGCGACGAGGTCCAGCCGTTTATCTGGGGCGCGTAGTGGTCCACAAAGAACCTGCGGTCCACCGGCGCTGCCTGGTTGCCCAACTGATCGTAGGCGATAACGTGGATGTAGCGCTCCCCTTCCTCCGCCATGGCCGTGTCAAGGGTCACGGTCGTTCCGGCTGAAAAAGCATCCGTGTCAAGCAGGGTCCAGCCATTCGCCGCAAACCCGGCGTCTTCGGGCTTCAAGTCCTCATCTTTGTCGGGGCTCGTGTCCACGGCGTAGTAGACCCGCACCCCGGCGGGTATGCCGGAATCCGGGGCCGTGCCCTGGACCGGCAGGCTGGAGGAGTTCATCAGAACGTAGTCCGCGGCGGGGACGGACACCGACAGGGCCGGGCCCTGGGTGTCTACCCGGACGCTTATCTGCTTAAACGCGCTCTCTGGGGGACCGCCGGTGTTTTCAAGGTTGTTTTCCCTGTCCCGAACATCCTTGATTATAATAGCATAGGCATAAATTCCCCCGTCCACCCCGGTATCGGTCAAGGCAACAGCCGAATCCGTGGAGCCCGGGGTAATGGGGAGGCCGGTTATGCCGCCGGTAACCACAACGCCGTCTCTGCGGATCTCCGCGCTTTGCAGGGAGTTCGAGTCCCTGGCCTGAAAGGAAAAACCGTAGGGCCCGTTGGCGTAGTAGGACCCGCCAATGGCCGTAATCCCCGTGGAGGTCCATCCGTCCATGTAGGGCGGCGCCTGATCCACCCCGAACTTCCGTATGGACCCGGCATTGGTGGCCAGGTTCCCCGCTGTGTCAAAAGCCGCCACGTGAAGGTAGAAGAGCCCCTCCCCTATGCCTTCGACGCCTTTGCCGCTGTCATCGATCAGGGGGATAGTGTGGTTCCATTCGCTCCAATCGGTCCATTCGGTCCCGGAAACCCCAAGTTCCGTCCACCTGCTTTTTCCGGAAACAGTATCGTCGCGATACTGCGCGGGGGTGGTTTTTCCGGCAAACAGGGAGGGATCCGCCGCTCTTGCCAGGGCATAAAAAACCGGTCCCGTCCGGTAGTTGTCGGTTTCCGTCACCTTGAGCGCGGCCACGTCGCCGTCCACCCAGACATCCTGCGCGGGCTGGCTGACCGTCAATACCGGCGGCTCCAGGTCCACCACAACATGACGGGTCAACAGGGTAGACCGCCCGGCTATGTCCGTGGCGGTAATCCTGTAGGTAAACCTGCCGGTCCTCAGGCTCGCCCCGGCGGATTCCCGCGCCTGGGGCAGCGCGGGAAGGGACCAGGTTTTTTCACCCTTATTATTCGGGGAGGCGTATTCCTCCCTAAAGATGATCTTTTCGCGCCCCCCGTCTTCCTCCGCTTCGGCTTGGGTTATGATCAGGCTCTTCAGTCCGTTGACATCGTAAACCGTCCCCCCCAAAGCGAAGAGAGCCGCCGCCAGATGCGGTTTGGCGGCTTCGGTGTTCCCTATCGTTGTCTCTTCTACCTCCGGGGGCTCCGTGTCCAGCACAAAGTAGATACGCCGCTTGGGATTCTCGGTGTCGTCATCGCTGCTGCTGAAGATCTCCTCCGGCAGGGCATCCACGGCCGCGGGTTTGAGCTCGTTCTTTGCGGCGAAGTCGTCCTTGATCACTATCTCCAGGGAGTAGGTCCCGTCGTCAAGGCGCGGCTCGGCTTTTTGGGGATCATCCCCCGGCTGCGGCGCCGGAGGCAGGGTCACATTGAAATTCACGGTCTTTTTATCGCTGGAGACGGCCAGATCGCCCTTCGTCACCGCAATGTCCGCCTTGGGTTCCGGATCGCCGTCCTGGTAAATTCTGAATTGTACGGCGCCGCTTGGGGAGTCCCCGATGAAAACGCCGTCATCGTCGCTCAACACGCCGGACAGTTTCCTGTCGGCCTCCAGCAGCTTATTGGGAAGAGCCGCGGCGTCCAGCAGCGCCTGGCTGCGCTGGGCAGGATCAAACCCCGATATGCTTATGGTCGGCTTGTCCGTGCCCTGGTTGACATGGAGGAGCGCCGCATTGGAATTGTAGTTCCCCGCCTTGTCCCTGGCGATAAAGTAGAGGTATTTGTCCTTATTATCGTAGTAATTCGGGGGTTTAAGGGCCAGCACGGTGGTGTTTATGATCACCGAGGCGGTCGATCTTTCCCGTTTGTAGACCGGCGCCTCGGGATTGTCGAAGTAGCGGGCGTCAACGTTGTCGTACAGGGCCCTGGGATCGGCCGCGGGATTATAGGTATCCAGGATGAGGTATTTGATCTCCCGGTACATCACTTCGGGCTTCGAAGAATCCGGGGCGACAACGCCGATATTGTTCGCGTCGTAGGAGCTCATGTCCACGGCGATAAAGCCGTTCACCGTAAATTCCTCCAGGCCGCTGCCGGCGTTGTCGGCAGGCACAGTGGGCTGCACCCGGGTGATGTTGATCTCCGGCGGCGTGGTGTCTATGTAGATGGTCAGGGTCTGCCTGGCATAACTGGTCTGAACGCTGGTCGCCTGGACGGTAAAGGTATACACCCCGTCCCCGAAGTAATAGTTCGTCGCGGGGATATTACTTTCGGGATCCACGTCCGTATGGGCATACCACTCGCCCGGCCTAATGAGGAAGGTTTCCAGGGTCCGCTTGAGGGTCGCGGCGGATCCGGTTCCCTCCTGGGTGTTGCCGGTGTACACGGACCGGGCCAGGACGGTAGCCTCGGTTTCGCCTTCCTTCTGCACCTGGATGGTCGCGTCGTAGATGCCCGTGGTATGGCTGGCGTCGGCTACAATGAAGAAAGCCTCCCGGTGGTATTGGCCGGTCAATTCCGAGCGGTCTTCCCCGCGGGGGGTCATTACTATGGAGGGCAGTTCCTTGGCGGAGATCACCTCCAGCTCGTAGTGCCCCGTTTCCGAAGGATAGAAGGTGAGGGCGCTGTCGGCCTCCACATCCTTGACCTGGAACCTGAACCGGTAGAATCCCGGGGCCAGGTTGGGCATTTCGTCCAGGGGCAGGGAGGGATCGGACCACCTGTTTACCGCGTTAAACCGGAATTCCAGGGCGATTCTCCCGTTGGGAGCGGTATTCCACTCCCCGGCAGTCATGGAGGCATAGCTGTCCATATCCAGCCACGTCGGGTCCACGGGGTTCTCCCCCTGGGATTGGGGCCAGAACTGGATTTTGGGGTACCCCGGCGCGACGCCCCAGATGTCCCTGGCGATGCCGACCATGAAGCCCCCGGTGACCAGCTCCATGTGCTTATCCGGGGTGGGCTCCTCGATCAACGCGGGGATCTGCAGTTCCACTTCCGGGGGGCCGTTCTTGACGCTGTACATCCCCTCAAAGACCACGCTCTTTCCGGATTCGTCCATGGCTTTTATCATGACCGGCAGATCGCCGTCGGGGTAATGCGTGGTGTCAACGGTGTTTGTCCATTGTCCGGTGAGGGGATCAAGCGCGGCGTCGGTCCAGACCCACTCGCTTTCGGGGAGGTTTGCGCCCTCCGCGTTTTTGGTTATGGCGACCTGCACCGTGGAAACCCCTATGTCGTCCTGGGCGTTGATCACAAGCTGCAATTCGCCCTTGACGCGGTCGCCTATACTCTGGGGGCTGGTCATGGCGATGGTGGGGCGGTTTATGTCAACCTTATTGCCTAAACCGCTCTGGATGGGGTTCTCGCAGGACAGCAGCGCCGCAACTGCCAGGATCGTCACTATAACTTTTTTACCCATGGACAAGCCTCTTTACCTTACATCAAAAAACAAAAAAGAGGCTTTTCCATAACTTCAGTTTCCGGGAAAACCTCAAAATTCGATAAATGTTATTCATTATCGAACCGTTTTATTATCTTCCACCATAAATATCACAAAAATTTGAAAAAAAATCAACAACCCCCGCCGCAAGGGGCTAAACTTGACCCACAAAAGATTGCTTGCCGGCGAAAGATCGCCCTCCGTCTTTGGTTCCGTAGCTTTTTTGCTGATTTTTGTCACTTAGACTAAAGCAAAACAACCTTCCGCCCCCGTATAGGGGATATGAGACAGAAACGTATATTAGCGCAGGGGGTGTGTTATGAGATCCGCTCCCAAATCAACAACCGGGAGCAGATCCTCAGCCTGCCCGGGGCCGCCGCTCTTTTTTCCGAGGTTTTCCGGGAAACCACGTTCCGCTTCGCTTTCGAGGTTCGGGGCCTCCGGTTTGGCGCGGACCAGCTTAGGTTCTACATTAAGCCGGAGGACGGGCTGGAGCTTCCAGCTATCATGCAGTGGCTGAAACAGACCTTCGCCCAGCGGTACAACGCTTTGACAGGGCGGACGGGGCACATCTGGGGGGACCGGTATTGGTCGGCGATACTGGAGGGGGAGCCTCCGGCGGATGTGGGAGCTGAGGCGGCGCTTGAGGCTGAGGCGGAGCACAGGGACAGACCCCGTAGGCGGAAACGGGGCCGCGCCCCCCGGTTTTCCGCCCTTTCCCCCGCTCCCCCGGCCCCTGCGCCCGGCTAATCGGGGCTAAACCACCCTGAGCCGCGCCAAACGCCGTCTTAAAGCCGCCTGGCATCTTTTCCAAGGGGAAGATCCGCCCTCAACGGAGCGCCGAGCCTGAATTGTGGGTCAAGCTTAGCCCCAAGGGGCCTGGGTATGTATCCTTCGCAACGAATCAACCGTCCGGCGGTTTTGGGATTTTGAATTCGGAATTGAGCCGGGGGAGCGCTATTCCCGGATGTCCTCCAGCGCCGCTTCCGGGAGGGAGCGGACCGCTTCTTCTATGTCGCTGCGGCTCATGCCGGATATTTTTATGGCGATGCGGCGGTGATCCGGGTCGTCGCCTTCCGAGGAAACCAGCGCCGCCACGTTGCCGCCCTTGACCGCTATGGCGTGGGTCAGCTTCTCCAACTGCCCCGGTTTTTCCGCCACGTGCAGGGTGATGCGGACCCCGGGCTGCCGGGCGCCGAAGACTTTAACAAAGAAACGGAACAGATCCGTTTCCGTGATTATCCCCGTCAGGATCTTTCCTTTCATCACCGGCAGGCAGCCGATGTCCCTGTCCGCCATGATCCGCGCTGCTTCCTCCACCACATCGTTTTCCTCCACGGTGATAACGTCCTTCACCATGATCTTTTCTATTTTGAGTTTGGAGAGGAGGTAGCCGATTTCGTACATATCCAGGGTTGTGGCCGGGGAAGGGCCGGCCTTGAGCAGGTCCTTTTTCGTGACAATCCCCGCCAGGTTGTTGTTCCTGTCCAACACCGGCAGATGACCGATCCCTTTTTTGTCCATCAGGGAACGCGCTTCGGTCATCGACATATCGGGGCGCGCGGTGACGGGGTTTTTTGTCATCACAAACTTAATGATCATCCTATCCTCCTAAGTAGGCTTCTTTCACCGCGTCGTCCTTCAACAGATCCTTCGCGGGGCCGCTCTTAATCATCTGGCCGGTCTCCAGAATATAGCCCCGGGAAGCGAGCCCCAGGGCCTTAAACGCGTTTTGCTCCACCAGCAGTATTGTTGTGCCCGCCTGACTGATGCGCTTTATGACGGCAAATATCTCGTCCACCAGAATGGGGGCCAGGCCCATGGAAGGCTCGTCCAGCAGCAGCAGCCGGGGGGCGGCCATGAGAGCGCGGCCTATGGCAAGCATCTGCTGTTCCCCCCCGGAAAGGGTTCCCGCAATCTGGCGGCCGCGCTCCTCAAGCCGGGGGAAGATCCCGAAAACCATGTCCATATCCCTGCGGAGGGCGCCCCGATCCCGGCGTATATAAGCGCCCATCTCCAGGTTGTCCCGCACCGTAAGGTTGGCGAAGACGCGGCGGCCCTCGGGAACCTGTATTAAACGGGAGGCAACGATACGATCCGGCTCCAAGGCGCTGATGTCCTTTCCGTCAAAGATCACGAAACCCGCGGTTTTTCTGACAATGTTCGATATGGCGTGGAGGGTGGTTGTTTTTCCCGCGCCGTTGGAACCGATAAGGGTAACGATCTCCCCCTCGGCCACGTCGAAGGATATGCCCCGGAGCGCCTGGATGGAACCGTAGTGGACCGCAAGGTTGGCAACCTGGAGCAGGATCCCGGGATCAGCCATCGCCGCCCTCCCCCGCCCCGTCCCGGGCGTATTCATCCAAAGCCTCCTCGCCCAGGTAGGCTTTTATCACCCCCGGATCCCGGCGTATCTCCTCAGGCAGGCCCGCGGCAATGATGCGGCCGTAGTCCAGCACAATAAGCCGCTCGCAGATGCCCATCACCAGGCGCATATCGTGTTCGATCAGCAGAATGGTCAAGCGGAACGTTTTGCGGATAAAGGAGATGAGCTTCATCATCTCCCCGGTCTCCTGGGGGTTCATCCCCGCGGCGGGTTCGTCCAGCAGGAGCAGGGTGGGGTTGGTCGCCAGGGCCCTGGCAATTTCCAGCTTCCGCTGTTCGCCGTAGGGCAGGTTCCGGGCCAGCTCGTGTTTTTTGTTTTCAATATTGAAGAGGGACAAAAGCTCCCCGGCCTGTTCGATCATGCGCTGTTCGTTCTCCCGGAAGCGGCGCAGGCGGAAGAGCGCGTCCAGGGGGGTCTCCGTCCTTGATGAGTGGAGGGCGATCCGCACATTGTCCTCCACGGTGAGGTTGTTGAAGAGCCGTATGTTCTGGAAGGTCCGGGCTATGCCGGCGCGATTCAGCGCAGCGGGGCTCAGTTTTTTCAGCGCCTGCGCCCTTTCATGGCGGTCCCAGAAAATGATCTCCCCCGCGGTGGGCGCGTAGATGCCGGAGAGCATATTAAACACCGTAGTTTTCCCCGCTCCGTTCGGCCCTATAAGCCCCACCAGCTCCCCCTGGCGGAGGTCGCAGGAAAAATCGCTCAGAGCGCGCAGCCCGCCGAATACTATGGACAGATCCGTCACTTTAAGGATCAGCTCTTTGGCATCAGGCACCGGAGATCTCCTTCCCGGACCCGTGCCGCGTCATACGCCGGAGGATCCCCGTAAAGGAAAATTCCTTCATGCCCAAAAGACCCTGGGGGCGGAAGAGCATCACGAAGATCAGGATCAGCGGGTATATCAGCAGGCGGTAGTCCTGGAGGAAGCGGAGGGCCTCCTGGAGATAGGTAAGGGTATACGCCGCAAGGATAGAGCCGGTTATGGAACCCATGCCGCCGAGCACCACATAGATCAGGAAGTCGATCGATTTCAGGAACTGGGCAATGTCGGGTTTGACAAAGCCCACCACCATGGCATAGAGGGAGCCGCCTATGCCGGCGATAAACGCGGCTATCACAAAACCGATCATCTTGTACCGGAAAAT
>JAIROB010000225.1 GCA_031257695.1 Treponema sp.
GGCCGTTTTGCAGTATCTCCCCCAAAAGCCGCTCCTGGGCCGCCGCTCCGTTGGCCGACAGGATGGCCCGGCCATGGCCCGGGGTAAGATCGCCTTTTTCAAGGGACTTCCGGGCAGCGGGGGGCAGCTTGAGGAGCCGCAGAGCGTTGGCCACGGTGGAACGGTTCTTCCCCACCCTGGCCGCGGTTTCGTCCTGGGACAGGCCGGTGAGGTCCATCAGCGCCTTATACGCGGCGGCCTCCTCCATGGGGTTGAGGTCCGAGCGCTGGACGTTTTCTATCAGGGCCACTTCCCGGCGCTTTTCCTCGGAATAGCTGCGGATAAGCGCCGGGACTTCGGCCAGCCCCGCAAGCCGGGCGGCCCGCCAGCGCCGTTCCCCGGCAACGATGATCCAGGTTCCGTCCCCGGCATCCTCCACGATAAGGGGCTGGATAATGCCGTGGGAACGGATCGAATCCGCCAGTTCCGCAAGATCCCCCGGATCAAAGTTTTTGCGGGGCTGATTGGGGTTGGCCCTGAGTTTTTCCAGGGGGATCTTCAGGGTCTGTTCGCCCGCGGCTGTTCCGGGAAGATCCGCGGGCTTGTCCGCCAGCCCGGCGGGCAGATCCGCGTCGTCCGGGAGCAGCGCGCTCAGGCCCTTGCCGAGGGCGCGCTTAGGCGCCACGGCGGATCACCTCCTCCGCGAGGCTCCTGTAGGCCCTGCCGCCGGAGCTGTGGGGATCGTACCGGGAGATGGGCTGGCCGTGGGAGGGCGCTTCGGAAAGCCGGACATTCCGGGGAATAATGGTGCTGAAAACCTTCTGCTTAAAGTAGGCGCTCACCTGGCTTACCACTTCCTGGGCCAGCCGGGTTCTGGAATCGTACATGGTGAAGAAAAGCCCCCCTATTTCCAGGCCGGGGTTAAGCCGCTTCTGTATGCGCCGGATGGTCTGGAGCAGCAGGGTCAGCCCCTCCAGGGCGAAGTACTCGCACTGCATGGGGATAAGCGCCGCGTCCGCGGAAACCATGCCGTTTATGGTCAGCACCCCCAGGGAGGGAGGGCAGTCAATCAGAATGAAGTCATAGCGGTTCCGCGCGGGTTCCAGGGCCTTTCGCAGGAAATAATCCCGGCCTTCCTGCTCTATGAGTTCCACCGCGGCGCCGGAAAGATCTATGCTGGCGGGGATCACGGAAAGGTTGGGGATTTCCGTGGGCCGGATAACCTCGTCAAGCGAAACGGCGCCGGAGATAAGCTCGTAGATCCCGGGCCTGGCCGCGGCCGCTCCGACCCCGCTGGAAAGGTTGGCCTGGGCGTCGAAGTCCACCAGCAGCGTCGACTTTCCCAGCTCCGCGAGATAGGCCCCGATGCTGATGGCGGAGGTGGTTTTTCCGACCCCCCCCTTCTGGTTTACAAAAACGTACACTCTGCCCATTTTTTCCACCCGTTCACCTTCATTTGTCAAGTATATTATAGTATGTTTGTAGAGTATAGTAACGCGGGGCTGTTACGAAAATTGAAGTTTCGAAACGGCCCCGCAGGGGTTGGTTGATTAAAAACGGTTTGAGGCCGGGGGCGTTACGGGGGTGGGAAACCCCCGTTGAGGGGGGTAACGGAAGCCCGTAGGGCTGGAGTGTGGGGGGAGGCTTCCCCCCCTCGTAAGGTATTGCCGAACCTGCGGGTTTGCCCCGTGGCTTTCAAGGAGTTGCCATACATGATAGATGTCCAGATGCTTGCCATTGATTTAGACGATACCCTTTTGCGGTCGGATCTGACTATCTCCTTCCGCACCCGGAACGCCATCAGAAAAGCGGAGGCCCTGGGCTGTGTGGTGGTTCTGGCATCCGGCAGGATCCCTTCGGCGATGGAGCAATTCTCCCGGCTCCTGGGGCTCCACAAGCGGCCGGGCTACCTGATCTGCAACAACGGTTCCATGATCCAGGAAAGCCATACGGGGAAGCTGATCTTTGAGATCAAAATCCCCCCCAAGGTGGCGTTGATCGCCTACGATCTGGCCTCGGCGGAGGGCTTTCCGGTGCAGCTCTACGAGGACGACATCATGTATATTTCCCGGCCCAATGAATACGCGGATTACGACCAGAAACTGACCGGGCTCCGGCAGGTGGTGGTGGAGAATTTCCGCGCCATGGTGGGGCACGGCTGTTATAAGCTCCTCATTCCCGGGGATCCCATGATCCTGCGGCCCCTGGAGAATATCCTCAAATCCTACATCGGCTCCGAGTCCACTATTTTTACCAGCAAGCCCTATTTCCTGGAAATACTTCCCTACAACACCAACAAGGGCACCGGCCTGGCAAGGGTGGCGGAAACCCTGGGGATCCCCCAGAGCGCGGTGGTGGCCATAGGGGACTCCATGAACGACGAAGCCATGATACGCTGGGCGGGCATAGGCGTGGCTATGGCTAACGGCGACGACCGGATTAAGGATATTGCCGTCATGGTCACGGAAAAAACCAACGACGACGACGGCGTGGCGGATGTGATAGAACGGTACATCCTGGGGAGGGAAAATCTCCCCCTCAAGGGAAGGGGCAGGTAGCCGCGCCCAGCAATTCCGAATTCAAAATCCCAAAACCGAAAAGACCTGCGGATCCCCCATGGACCCAAGTTGGGTTAGCGGGGACGCACTAAGACTTTGTCCGGGGGTCCTGTCGGTGGAAAAAATACGGGGCCCTCCGGCGGCCCCTCCCGTGTTTTTCCACCGACACCCCCCCTTACGAGGTGTGTGTGCATCCCCGAACCGTTTGGGGGTCCATAGGGGATCCGCAGGTCTTTTCGGCCGGCGCCCAAATCGGAATTGCCGCCAAAAAACGCGGGAGAGCATGGTAAAAATGGTCAAATACCCTCCGCTTATGTCTGGCAAGTCCTTCAATAGCCGTCTGGTATTTGACCATTTTTTGAATTCGGAAATACTGGTAGCCGCGCCGGTATATGCTCACGGGCGGGGTTTTGTCAGGTTCCGCACCCACCGTTCTTTTTTCAGAAAATGCCGGGCCACCAGATACTTGGGAATATCCGTGAGCTTGAGAATGGCAAACATGAGGATGGGGCCGAAATCGGTGCAGAATGCCAGAAGGAAGGCGCCGGGAACGAAGAGCAGGGTGTTGACCGAAACATCGGCGTACATGCCCATAGCTGTGTCCCCCCCGGCCCGGGATATGGCAAACTGGGTGTTGAGCAGGGCCCAGAGGGGCAGGTAGATCACGATAATGTAGACCAGGGCCAGGCTGATTGCCCGCGCCGCGGGGCTCAGCCGGGCAAACACCAGCGGAACGAGCAGGGTTGCCAGGGCCGCTCCCAAAACGGCAATGACTATCCCCGCCATGACGGACCCGGATTTTATCCACTCGGCCTGCCTTCGGGCTTCCTGCAGTTTGCCCGCGCCCAGGGCTCCGCCTATGATCACCGTGGAGGCGGTAAAAATGCCGTTGAAGAGGAGAAAAAAGATATTGGCGATGGTCCAGCCGGCGGCCATTCCCGCCACAACTTCCGCCCCGCCCTTTCCGTTATACAGGGCGATCATCAGGGTTTCGGAAAAAACCCAGGTGACGTCAGACACAAACATCATCCCTGATCTGGCAAGAATTTCCCGGATAAGCCGCTTGTTAATTGAAAGGATTTTTCCCAGGGACACGAAGAAGGGCGCCCGGCGCGCACGGGCGTAACACAGGAACAGCGCGAGCTCAACCAGGCGGGCGATGATGGTTGCTATGGCGGCGCCGGAAACTTCCAGCCGTGGCGCCCCCAGGTTGCCGTAGATGAGCAGCCAGTTTCCCGCGGTATTTACCAGCGTGGCCGCGGCGGAGATGATGAGGGGGATTCCGGGCCTGCCGGTTTCCCTGAAGGATGTGCCGATGGCGGAGGAAACGGCAATAGGCACGAAGGTGAAAGCGGCAAGCCGCATATAGCGGGAACCGATGAGGATAATCTCCCCCTGGGCTTCATTCCCCATGGTCATAAGGGCGAACATCTTTTCCGGGATAACCCAGCAGAGCGCGGCGTAGAGGAGCGCCGCGGCTATGGCAAAGATCACTTTAAAGCGGTAGGCGTGCCGCATCCCCTCTTCGTCCTGGGCGCCGTTAAACTGGGCAATGTAAATTCCGCCGGCCCCGCAGATGCAGGTAATCACCACAATAAAAATAAAATTGATTTGATTGGCCACATTCACCGAGGCCATGCTGATATCCCCAAGTGTGGCCACCATAAAATTGTCGATCAGGGAGACCATGCTCATAATGAGCTGTTGCAGCATAACGGGAAAGGCAATGCCCAGGGCCTTCCGGTAAAAATGCGGAGGACCCAGATATTTTGAACGCCAGGACATAAAATTAAGCATCAACTCCAAAAGCTTGTAGATAAAGGGACTGTAGAGAACTATGGAGCGGTTTCAAACAAAATATCCGCGCCGTTCATAGTTAAGTATAACAGCAA
>JAIROB010000231.1 GCA_031257695.1 Treponema sp.
CCTCTTTCCCGGCTTCCGGGGGCCGTCATACTGGTTGGGGATGACTTCGGTTTTCATTGAGCGGGGGTTCCTCCATCGTGCATTTATCGTGCTTTTATTCCGCACGGCTTGACATTATATGGTCATAACGCACAATATACAATATAAGGTAATTCCTTATACTATCGGTAATTGCCGATGCCACAACGATTTAGAGGAGCGGAGAAAAGAAAACTCAAAATCTGCTGTCCGCAAGGATGTAAGAGTTCAAGTCTCTTCGCCGGTATAGGTCAAGCCGCAATAGAAATAAAAGTTAATAGTAAATCTGTATGTGCTCCGTGGGGAGCTGGTGTTTCATTTTGACCATCAGGGTTTGTTCCGACGGCGAATAGGCCCAGCCGGAAGAATCGTAACCCTCAAACCGGGGATCCGTGCGGAAGGGGATGCCGTAAAGCCGTATCTGGGTAAAGGGCCGTATGCCCCGGATGAACATATAATGTGTTTCCCCCCTTGGGAAAACCGCGGCAATATCCAGCATATTATTTTCCTGGTCGAAATTTGCGGTTACCCCGGAAGCGGCAGTCAGGGTCCAGACGCCGTTGGCTGCGGCGTGGAGGCCGGCGGCCCGGGCGGAATCGTCCCCAAGCCGGAGCAGGCGGTATATCCGGGCGGAGCTTAGGGTAGCGCCGGAATCCGCTTCGATTTCGCCGTTTGCCGCCAGGCGCAGGGCAAGGGGCGCCGTTCCGGTCTTGCCTACAAAAGCGAGAACCGACAGAACCAGAGAACGGCCTATCTCCGTCCAAACTTCCTGACCGGTGTGTTCGCCATAGGCTATCAATCCTGCCCCTAAACGGCTGTTGTATTCCAGATCCGCGGTTTCGCCGTCAAACACCGCGATTCGCTCCCCCTTATAGCCGGCTGCGATTTTTCCGGACAGGGAAAAACAGGCCTGATCCGCCAGTTCCTCAAAGGGGTTGTCCTCCGAGGGCCGGTAGAGCAGCCAGTCCGCGTATCCTTCCAGAATGCCCGGGATGAGGTCCGGGTCTATGCCGTCAATGCCGTTGACTATCGCCGCGCCGCTGTCGATAAGATTGCTGTGGCCCCGGACAGCCAGAAATTCAACCGCATGGGGATCCTTCAAAAAATCCGCAGACCCGTCGGCGATAAGCCTGGATAAACGGCTGAAATTTTCCCGCTCATATACAATGCTGGAACGGAGCCCCTGATCCATGCGCCCCAGATAGACCGCGGGCATAAAGCTCCATTCGGTTTCCCTTGAAAAATCGGTGGATAGAGCGGTTACCGCAGATTGATAGACGCCGCGGGGCACGGATTCGGCAAGGTAGGCCAGCGCCGTCTCCTCGTCCATGGCGCTGCCCGGGGAAAGCCTCCACAGCGCGAAGGATCTGTCCAGCCAGTGGTTCAGCGCCTCGTCGTAGCGCCCCTTGTCCCGGGCGGCGGCCAGGATAAACCGGGAAGGATCAAAAGCCTCGGTTCCCGGCACCGTTCCATAGGAAGCCGCCGGTTCACGGGAGTCTATGACGATCAAACGCCGGGCAAAATCCACCGTTGAAGCGTTGAGTCTATAGTTTTTTCCACCGGCAATGACATAGGATTCTCCGTCCGCGTTGCGCCTGATCCGGGAAGACCGCAAAAGCCGGTAGGGAAGCTCCAGGGCCTGGCAGTCTTCGGGCAAAGTGACGCTGATCTGCAGTTCCTGGGTTCCGCCGCTGTGCCGGCTGGCAAAGCTGATTTCCGCTCCCCCCGAAAGCCGGAACAGGACGGCGCGATCCGAAACGGTCATGGCGGCAGGCCGGGCGCGTTCCCGGCTGCCGGAACCGGTCAGAAGGCTGAGGCTGTCGTCGCCGTCATCATCGGTAAGGAAGAACGCCATGCCTCCGTATACGATCCCGGCCTCCCCCTCCAGCAGCCGTTCAGCGCCCTGGAGCGTTTCGGCGGTTTCCTGGGCGTCATAGCTGCCGGAAACTACAAAATCGCCAACCTTGAGGGTAAAGTTCCGGCGATTGGCAAATTGGATGCTAACCAGGAGGATAAATATTCCCGCATACACAGCAACGAGACCTATGGAACGGAGAAAAATAGGCTTTTTCACAATATCCTATGACATCCTATGGGCGTTCATATTACAACTTGTTGCTTTTCCTATGATCATATACTATACCGTAAATGAGCACGAAATTGAATACCCAAAAAGCGGGGGTTAGGCTCCTGCCGGTGTTGAGCGTTCTCTGGCTTTTTGCCTGTTCCTCCCCTCCGCCTGAACAGGCGCCCCTCCATGATTATGCCAGGGAGGAAGACGCTCCCCGGATTGTTCCTGACGCGCCGCTCCAAACCGACACCCAGTCCGTCCTGAACGCCGTGGCGGATGCGCTTGGCAGCCGGGATTACGAAACCGCCCTGGCCCATTTTGATCGCCTGGAAAGCGACGGGGCGCTTTCTTCCGGCATAGCGCTTTTAAAGGCTTCGGTGTTGGGCTCCGCGGGGAAAGCCGGGGAAGGGAGGACCCTGGCGGAACGGATCCTATCCGAAGAACCGGACAACACGGAGGCGCTGTACGTGCTATCCACCCTGGAAGGCGCCCTGGGAAAGGAGCGGGAACAAAAGGCGACTCTGGAACGCCTGCTGCGGATTGAGCCGGACCATGCGCGGGCGCTCGTCGCGCTGGGGGACGCGGCGTTCCGGGCCAGATCCCTGTCGACGGCGGCGTCCTATTACGACCGGGCCCTGGCCGCGGAACCGGACAACGGCGACGCCCTGGTCGGCAGGGCCGGGGTGTACCGCTACCAGCGAAACCCCAAACAGGCGGAGGCGCTGCTAAACAGGGCCGTTGTCCTCTACCCCCAATGGACCAGGCCCTTAACCGACCGGGCCCGGCTCTACGAAGGGGCAGGCTTTTATGCCGATGCCTTAAACGATCTGGACCGCGCCAAAAAAATCGACGGCAATGATTACTGGATAGCCCTGGACCGGGGCATAGCGCTGGTGGATCTGGGCCGGAAAGAGGAGGCGCTCGCCGAATTTGACCGCGCCATAGCCATGGATGCGGATATTTTTTTCCCCTATGTGTACAGGGCGGGAATCAGGGATGATTTCGGAGACTTCGAAGGGGCGGAACAGGACTATACCGTTCTGACCAGGCTAAACCCGGAATACTACTTTGCCTTTGAAGGGATTGGGATTCACAAAATGCGTAAGGGGCTCTGGGCCGAAGCCAGGGATAATTTTATGGAAGCCTATAAACAATCGCCGGACACCACCTCCTACGCCCTGCTTGCCTCCCTGTGCTGGATGCGGGCGGGCCGTCTCCAGGATCCGAGATCTTTCCTGGCCCAGGCGCTCAGAAAGGTCAAGCGGGACAGCCTGGACTACGCGGTGCTCCGGCTGTACCAGGATCTGAACGGCGACGGCGATGTCGCGGCGCGGCTGGACAGGGAAACGGATGTCATGCTGAAAGCGCAGATGTTGTACTATTTGGCAAGCTATTACGATGTTCGGGGCAATACTACCCTTGCGAACAGGTATTATACCCAGATCCATGAAATGGGCCGGCAGCCTATTATTGAATGGCGCCTTAACGAGATGGTCATGGAAGAACGAAACTTAAAGGCTCTGTGATGGGCCGTTTTTCACGGCTCCTGGAAATGCTGGAGGAGTCCTGCCGCCTGTCGGATCAGCTTTTCGGCGCGGCCAAACCAGGCCCCCTGCGGCGGGTGGTGATCCAAACCCACGATTTTCCTGATCACGACGCTATGGCATCCGCCTTTGCCCTGAGCCTGCTCTTTGAACGGTTTGGTTTTACGCCCAAGCTGTTGTACCGGGGCCTTATCCGCAGCTATTCCCTCTGGTCCATGATTTCCGATCTGGCCATCCCCGTCTCCAGGGTAACGGGCGAAGTAAGCGGAGAGTGGATCCATGCGCCCTGTATTGTGGTGGACGGAAACCCCACCAATAGCAACGCCCGGCAAATAACGGACTGCCTTTTAGGGGTGATCGATCACCACGGCAATTCCGAACAGCCGGACTGTCCCTTTGTGGATATCCGAACCGATTACGGCTCCTGTTCTTCCATTATCGAAAGCTACTGGCACGAATTGAACCTGCTCCCCGACAAGATCGCCGCCACCGCGCTGCTCATGGGCATACAAATGGACACGGACTTTCTTTCCCGCCGGGTGCACCAGGCGGATCTGGATTCCCTGCACCGCATTTTTTTTACCGCCGACTGGGAATACGGTTCCCGGGTGGTAAAAAGGGCGCTTTCAAGAAAGGATCTCACTTCCTTCCAGACCGCCATTGCCAACGCCCGGATGCAGGAGGGGATCTTCTTCACCGTGATTAGCGAAGATATCACCCAGGAAGCCATTGCGATCCTGGCGGATTTTTTTCTGCGGCTCAAGGAAGTTTCCATCACCATTTTAGTGGAAAACAAGGGGGAGACCAGGCCCGTGTCGGTGCGGAGCCAACTGCCGGAGGTTTCCGCCGCCCGGGTCGTGCAAACCGCTTTGCAGGGCATTGGCGAAGGCGGCGGCCATGATTATATGGCGGGGGGACTGCTGTTTCCCGGCGCCGAAATAAGCGACGACGATCTGTTCCGCCGATTCTTTTCGGCGATCAAAGGAGAAGACATACAACCGTGAAGGACAACCGTGTTACTTTTGTTGCGGGGGGCCGCACAATCATTCTCATCGGCACCGCCCATGTTTCCCGGGAGAGCATTGAGGAAGTTGCCGGGGTAATCAGGAGCGAAAGGCCGGATCAGGTCTGCGTGGAGCTTGACGCGGAACGCTATAACTCCATGGCGGAGAAGGACAACTGGGAAAAGCTGAACGTAGTTAAGGTGTTCCGGGAGGGCAGGGGTTTTCTGCTTATGGCTAACCTGGTCCTTTCCGGTTTTCAGCGCCGTATGGGAAATGAGCTGGGGGTTAAGCCCGGAGAAGAAATGAAAATCGCCGTGGACACCGCATCTGAATTGGGCATTCCCCACAGGTTCTGCGATCGGGAAGTGCAGATCACCCTTCGCCGCGCCTGGGCCCGCTGCGGTTTTTGGAGCAAAAGCAAACTCCTGGCATCCCTGATATCCGGCGCCTTCGCCACAGAAAAACTAAGCGAAGCGGAAATTGAGGGCCTTAAGAACCGCAGCGAACTGGACGGCATGATGTCCGAGCTGGCAGACTATCTGCCTCCGGTAAAGGAGACCCTCATCGACGAGCGGGACCGGTACCTGGCCGCCAGGATTTGGTCCGGCGGCGCGGCGCGGCAGGTCGCCGTGGTCGGCGCCGGGCATCTTCCGGGGATAAAGGCCCATCTGGAAAGGATCGCCGCCGGGGAGGAAAACGCCGATGTCGCGGACCTGGACAAACTCCCTTCGGCATCGGCCTTTTCCAGGATTGCCGGCTGGATCATCCCCCTCATCATTGCGGCGATCATCGGCCTTGGCTTTCTCCGCGCCGGCGCCGGGATCAGCCTCTCCATGCTGCTCCGCTGGGCGCTCTGGAACGGCTCTCTGGCGGCGCTGGGAACCCTTATCGCTCTGGGGCACCCCCTGTCTATTCTGGTTTCCTTTATAGGCGCCCCTGTCGCCACCATCAACCCCTTTATCGGGGTCGGCCTTTTTTCAGGCGTCACCGAAGCCACCCTACGCAAACCCAGGGTCCAGGACGCGGAAACCATCTCCGACGATGTTTCCAGCCTGCGGGGGATCTACCGGAACCGGATTACCAGGGCCCTGCTGGTGTTTCTCCTTTCTTCTATCGGGGGAATGGCGGGGAATTTTATCGCCATCCCTTCCCTGGCGGGCTTATTGGGCAAATAAATTCACGAAGAGAAACAGCGCTACTTGTAGCTTACCACGCTGTCCGCCGCTTTCCTGGAGGACGCCGCCGTTACCGCGTCGGCGGGGAGGCGGCCTATCCGCACCAGCGCCACGGCGCTGTGTCCGGAGGGGAGGCCAAGTTCCCTCTTGAGACGGGCGTTAAGGGCGTCTATGGGGCCGGTGTAGATCCGGGAGCCGAGCCCCAGCGCCTGGGCGGCCAGATAGATGCTCTGGGTGGCCAGGCCGCAGTCCAGTATGGCGGCGCCGTTAGTTTTGCCGTCCCCGGGCGCGGAAACGACGATCAGAATATTGTCTTCGACGACGTTGGACAGGATGCGCTGGGCAAGTTTCTGATCCCGGACCACGGTGAAATGCCAGTTCTGGCGGTTGGCGGCGCTGGGAGAGCGCACCGCCGCGGCGAGGATCCTGTCCAGATCAGCGGCGCTTATGGCTCCCGGGGCAAAAACCCGGGGGGAATAGTGGCCGGTGATAACCCCAATAGCTTGTGTGTCCACATCCGCGGCATTGAGGCCGCCGACGGCAAGGGTCAGGGCGCCTGCAATGAGGAGGGCCTTGAACAGTGTTTTTCTAGTCATTTTTTGTGCCTTCTTTTGTGTTTTCAGGATAAAGGATCACCGTAACGGGACCCCCGGGCAGCAGTTTTTGTGCCGCCTGTTGAATATCGGATTGGGCAACCCCCTGGTAGAGAGCGGGGCGCTGTTCCAGCCGGGAAAGGGGGCGGTCGTAGATCGCCGAATATGCGGCGTAGTTACGGCCTATATAGAAGTTTTCCTGCATGGAAATCTCGAAGTTTTTTTTCAGGGCCTCCACAGATTTATTAAGCGCATCCTGATCGATAACGCCCCCGGCCACTGAATCAAGCTCCTCCAGAATCGCCGCGTTGAGTTCCTTTACCCTGCCGGGAGCGCAGGGAAAGTAGATGCTCATGTTGAGTTCGCCCCCGGACAGGAAAATCGACTGGGATACCCCCACCGCAAGGGAGTAGGTTCCGCCCATCTGTTCCCGAATTCTACCGGTGAGTTTGTTTTCCAGATATTCGCTCAACACCGCGGCCGCGGCTTCGCGCTCCTCGGTGTGTTCCTGAGCGGCCGTCCAGGCCATGTAGACCAGGCTCTTATCGTCCTGCCCTTTGTAAATCGCCCTCTCCATTTTTCCGGGCCGGGTAAGGGCAATCTCCGCCCAGGCGTTCCATGATGAGGCGGCGCGGGGTATGGATGCCACATAGGTTTCCACCAGGGGGCGCAGTTCATCCGCGTCCACATTGCCGGTGAACACAAAAACGTAGTCAGCGGGGTTGAGGGCCCTTTTAATAATTGCCAGGGCATCGCCGGTGTTTATCTTTTTCAAATCCGCCAGGACCATGGGCATAAAATAGGGGTTGTTGTTATGCATTATCCGGGTTATTTCGTCGGAAAAGACCGTCTCGGGGTTTTGATCGTGCTGGGACAACTCGGTGCGGTAATCGTCCAGCAGGGCCGCCGCCGCGCCCTCATCGATTCGGGGCTGGGTAAAGCTTAAATAGAGCAGCTCAAACAGGGTCTTGAGATCCCCCCGGGTGGAAGTTCCCTGAATATTCCGGGTAAAGGCCGAAAGGGAAAAGCCGATGGACACCTGTTTGCCCGCCAGTTTATTCATTAAATCGGGCTGGGAATAGGGGCCTATGCCGGAAGCGCTCAGCATTTCTGCGGCGGTGTCCGCTGAAAAGATCTGTTCCTCCGGCACGGTGGTGACGCCGCCCCTTGCCAGGGCATAGAGGACGACCTCGTTGTTTTTGTTTTTTGTCTCTTTAAGGATAACCCTGGCGCCGTTGCCCAGTTCCCAGCGGAGGGCCCCGGCATCCGCGCTTTCACCAAGGATCTTCCCCGGATCGGGCTCATGGTCCAGAAGCCGATCGTCCAGCGCCAGGTCCGCCGGCCGGGGTATCCTGGATCGGGAACTCCGCCTGACCAGGGCTTTAACACGGTTCTGCGAAGGAAGGTTTGCCGCCTCCGCGTCCGGGCCGCTGATAAACACCCTCAGGTCGTCATAGGCAAAGTAGCTCCTGGCAACCGCGGCGATTTCCTCCGCTCCTATGCCGGGAAGCAGTTTGTCCATCGCCTCCCGGCTCCACTCAATGCCGGGAACCGGCCGCCGGTTGATGAAATGTTCAATAAACCCGCCCAAGTAGCTTGACGAGGGCAGACGGTCTTTTTCGGAGACCGTCCGCGCCATGCCCGCCAGAAGGGAACGTTTTGCCCGGTCGATTTCCGAATCGGTAAAGCCATAGCGGGCCGCCTTCTCCTTCTCCAAAAGCAGCCTTTCCAGGACAGCTTCGGCGCTGCCGGGTTTGGCGATCCCCAGCAGCATGAAGTAGCCGGAGTTCCTCGTGTAGCGGCTCCTTCCCGCGCCGGCGATGGTAAAGGGGGTTTCCGGGTCGTAGGCCGCTTCGGTCAGGCGTTGTTCCAGCATGGCTTCGATAAGCGCTTCGATAAGTCCGTTGCGGTAATCGGCCAAATTCCCGGCGGAATTCTCCGGGGGAAGTTTATAGAACAGATGGATCTGGGTATAGGGTGCTTCCGGGTCCGTGATGATTGCCGCTTCCAGGCTGCCTTTCTCCGGTTCGGGCAGGTCGTAGTCGGGGCGATCCAGGGGCGTTTTCGGGGCGCCTATGGAAAAGCGGCTCTGAAGGCCCGCCTCAAGTTTGGCCGCGTCAAAATCGCCCACAAAGATCAGGGCCATGTTATCGGCGCGGTACCATCTGTTGTAAAAATTCACCAGCCGTTCCGCCGGGGCGGTTTCGATTATTTCCGTCAGGCCTATGGGGGAACGGTCCGCGTGGGGAGCGCCCCGGAAAAGCAGGGGGAGCATTTTTTGCCGGATCCGTTCAGAGGCGCCGCGGCGGGACCGGGCTTCCTCCAGTATCACTGAGCGCTCGCTGTCCACATCCTCCGCATTAAAACTGACGGCCCTGGTCCAGTCGTCAAGAACCGCCAGGGCCTTGTCGGGAATAACCTTGAGGCCGCCGGCGTCAAACTCGACGGGAACCTCGATGCCGTAGACCGTCCGGTCGTAGCTGGTATACGCGTTTACCTCGGGCCCCCAGCGCATTCCCAGGGAGCGCAGATATTCTACCAGATCAAACTTGGGGAACCGTTCGGTGCCGTTAAAGGCCATGTGCTCCACAAAGTGGGCCAGTCCCTGCTCGTCGTCGGCTTCCAAGACCGATCCGGCATGGACCGCCAAGAACAGGTGGGCGCGGCCTTCGGGCATGGCGTTTTCCAGGATGTAGTAACGCAGGCCGCTGGGAAGAACGCCGGCGCGGACATTTTCCATAAAAGGCTGGGGATCCCCGGGCAGGCCCAAGCCGTCGTACAGCGCCGCGTCCGGAGCGCGTTCCGCCGGTTTGGGGGCGCTGGCGCAAGAAATTGCCATTGTCAGGCTGAACGCCAGAACAAGGAAAAGCACGGGTCTCAAGAGCTTGTATGTTTTAAAATATTTCATGGCTCCATTATAACCGCCGCGCTCATCCTATAAAACTGGTTTTCAGTTTTTTTTCTTTTTCGTAACGCCGGATAGCCAGTTTTATCAGGGTGTCTATCAATTTTTTGTACGATATTCCGCCGGCTTCCCAGAGCTTGGGATACATGCTGATCCGGGTAAAGCCCGGCATGGTGTTAATTTCGTTGACAAACAGGGTTCCATCCTCCTGCAGAAAAAAATCCACCCGGGAAAGGCCTTCGCAACAGAGGGTCTGAAAGGCTTTTATCCCCAGGGTTTGAATTTTCTTGACGATCCTCCTGGGCAGATCCGCGGGAATTTTCAAAACCGCGCCGTTTTCGTCCAGGTATTTGGATTCGTAGGAGTAGAATTCGTGGCGGGGAATCACCTCGCCGGGGAGAGAAGCGCAGACATCCTCGTTGCCCAGGATGGAGCACTCAATTTCCCTGCCTTTGATAAATTCCTCCAGGATGATCTTGGTGTCATAGGCAAAGGCGTTTTTGAGCGCCCGCTCATACTCGCCTTCGTTGTGAACCTTGCTGATCCCCACAGAGGAACCCATGTTGGCGGGCTTGACAAAGAGGGGGAGCCCCAGCGCTTTCACTGCCTTTTTAAAGGGAAGCGCCGGCTCGTGGGATTGGATCGTCAGGAAGCGGCCAATGGGGATCCCCCCATCCCGAAGGAGCCGTTTCATCACATCCTTGTCCATACCCACCGCGGACCCCAACACTCCGGGGCCCACAAAGGGAATGTCCGCCAGCTTGAGGAGGCCCTGAACCGTGCCGTCCTCTCCGAAGGGACCGTGGAGTATGGGGAAG
Organism: Treponema sp.; assembly: GCA_031257695.1. Next base: position 10,129 of record JAIROB010000231.1, read on the forward strand.
ATCACGTCGATGGATCGCCCCCTGGCAATATCCGTAAGGTTGGAAATCCGACCGCGGCTCTGGGGCGCCAGGACCACCGCGTCGCTGGAGGGGTTGAGCCTGATTCGCTTGGGGTCGTCGGCGTTGAGGAGGAACCCCGCTCCTTCGTTGAGGAGCCAGCGCCCGTTTTTATCAATGCCGATAAGGACCGGATTGTATTTGCTCCGGTCCATGGCGTCAAACACGTTTTTGGCGGACTGGAGGGAAACTTCGTGCTCCGCGGATTTGCCGCCAAACAAAATGCCTACGTTTAGTTTCTTCATTAAAGGAGATTATACCCTATTTCCAAACAAATTACAAATGAACCCCTACAGTTAGATCTGTAATGAGGCATTACGGACAGAGGCGAAGCGTCCGGAACCGGCTCCCTTGCCCCTAAGGGCTTGCGCTTTAGCAGGGCCAGGACTCGAACCTGGGACCTCCGGGTTATGAGCCCGACGAGCTGCCAACTGCTCTACCCTGCGTTGAATTGTAAATAACACTATACTGATATTTATAAAATTGTCAAGCGCCCTAAAGTTACTTTCAGCAATTCCGAATTCAAAATCCCAAAACCGAAAAGACCAGCGGATCCTCCCATGGACCCAAGATGGCTTAGCGGGGACGCACTAGCAGTTTGTTGCGCTTCGCGCATAAATTGTATAAAAATTCACGAAAGTGAATTTTTATGCCGCTCAAACTGCATAAGCAGCCCGTAAATCGAGGTATTTTTGTATGAATATACAAAAATACCCACAAGCGCAACAGGCTGCTAGAACTTTGTCTGGGGGGTCCTGTCGGTGGGAAAAGCACGGGGCCCTCCGGTGGCCCCTCCCGTGCTTTTCCTACGGAAGCCGCTTGCGCGGCATAGTAGAGATCCCCCTTACATAGTGTGTGTGCGTCCCCGTGCCTCGCTGGGGGCCCATGGGGGGATCCGCAGGTCTTTTCGCCGGCGCTCAAAGGGGAAACGCTGCAAAAAACGCGGGAGAGAGCGGCAAAAATGGCCGAATGCCCTCCGCTTGCGGCGTTGAGCCTTCAATAGCCGCCTCGTATTTGGTTGTTTTTTAAATTCGGAATTACTGGAAGCGGATGAGCTGAATTGAAGAAAAAAGGGCGGTAAAGGCGATGAGAACCGGAAACACCAGGGGAATGCCCTGGTTGAGGATCATAAAATTGTACATGCCATGGATGCCCACGGCATAGAGGAAGCGGACCAGGGCCCAGACGGGGGTATCCCGAATCTGGGATACGGCGATGCCGATTCGGGCGCCGCAGGCGCCGTGCAGGGGGGCGGTGGTGACGGCGCGGACCAGGGCTATGCTGAAGTTGCCCACCCCGTACATGGCGGTTTCTATTACCGCAAAACCCAGGCCGGCGATGAGGCCGGTGATCGCGGCGAAGGCGGGTTGGCGGGACTCCGCTTCCTTGCTAAAACGACGGGCCAGGCTTAAAAGGAGCGAAAAAACCACCAGGCGGCCCAATTCTTCGGTCAGGGCTATCTGGATGAAGATTTTAACCAGCAATACGCCTATGCTGGCTTCGCCAGTTTTGGGAAACAGGTTTTGCAGAACGGCGGCAAGGCCCAGGGAAAGGGCGCCGCCCAGGAGGGAGGCCAGGAACCAGGGCAGCCGGACGGGAAGGCGCCGGAAGCGGATCCAGAGCAGAACGGCCAGAACCGGCAACGCGGAGAGTACGATTAAAAGCAGGAGCACCCACCATCCGTTCATCTATAGCTTAATACTAAGTTATTCGGTAAGGTATAGTCTATATGGAAGATTCCTCTCCCAAACTAATCCTTATCACCGGGCCGAAACATTCGGGCAAAACCACTGCCGGCGTTTTTCTGGCGGAGCTTCTGGGGGCAAAGTTTGTCGATCTGGACGAATTGGTGGAAGGGCAAACCGGGAAAAGTCCCCGATCCCTCTTCAAAGAAGGCCCCGAAATATTCCGGCAGGCCGAGGCCCGGGCTTTGGCCGGCATTGTGTCCGCAGCCTTGCCGGGAACCGCCGGCCACGGACAGGACGGCGGCGCTGTCTGGGTTGTTGCGGCCGGGGGGGGGCTCGTCGACAACGCCGGGGCGCTGGAATTGCTGCGGGGGCCGGAATTTTCCGGGAACAATACGGCAATAGTCTACCTTGAGGCGTCCGCGGACACGGCCTGGGAACGGATCCGCGGGGCGGCACAGGAGACCGGCGAATGGCCCGCGTTTCTCAATGTCGAAAACCCCCGGGAAACCAACGCCGCCCTCCACGCCCGCCGGGGCGCCGCCTACAGGGAACTTGCCACCCTTACGGTCAACGGGGAAGGAAAAAGCCCCGAAGCTATTGGCAGGGAGATAGCGCTCCGCCTTGTCCCGGCGGATTCGCCCAAGGGAACTGTTCGTGGATAGCGCCATTGACATCAGGAAATTTGATCTCATGCTGTTGGTTTTGGCATTGATCGCGCTGGCCGCAGGGTTTATGGCTTTCCGGCTGATGAAAAAAGCCCCCGTGGCGCAGAAAAAAGACACGGCGCTGGTTTTTGCCCAATGGTGGGAGGACGAGCTGGAGGAGGGCACACTTTCAGCGCTGGCCGAAGAATTTGAAGCCCTCCATCCGGGCGTTAAGGTGCAGCTTGACAACCGGCCTTACGCAGAAATACTGAACGGCTTGCGATCCCCCGGCGAGTCCTCCCTTGCCCCGGATATTGCCGGCCTGGATCCGTTTTGGTTTGAGGATCTTGTCCGGCAGGATCTTCTGGAGGAGCTGGACCCCTGGGAATCCACAGAAAATCTGCCTATGGAGCCTCCCGAAGGCTTCGATCGGGGCTACGAAAAGTGGGGACGGCATTTAATTTCCTTTATCAATCCCCTCTACTATAACATTGCGCTGCTCCAGGACGCGGGTTTTGACCGGCCGCCAAAAAGCCGCTCTGAAATGCTGGCCTACGCGCGCTCCGTTACCGACGCCCGCGCCGGAAGGCACGCCTTGGCTATGGCGCTCAGCCCGGAAAATCCCCTGGGGGCATACCGGGATGTTTTTTCCTGGATCCGGGCTTTCAGCCCCCCGGCGTTTCGGAATTCCCGGCCGGATTTTTCATCCCGCTCCGTTGCCGGAGCCCTTGAATTTCTGGGGGAGCTGCGGCAGGAAGGATGTCTCGTTCCGGGAACGTTCACTAAAACTGAAGCTGAAAAGCGGGAAGACTTTGTCCAGGGGCGCGCCGCCATGATGATCGCCTCTGTGGCGGATATCCATCTGCTGCGCCAACGCATGGGGGAAGACGCCTTTGGGATCACCGTGATCCCCGGCGAATCCTCCTTTGAGGGGAAGCCCGTCCTGGGCTTAACCGCCTGGGGCCTTGGCATACCCCGGAGCGCCGCCCACAAAGACGAGGCCAGGGCTTTCCTGTCCTTCCTCCTGGAACGCGGCCCCCTGATTGCCGAAAGAGCCCACGCTGTCCCGGGAAGCCTGAGCAAAACAATGGATTTTAGCGCCGTCCACCCCCTCTACGCCAAGGCTTACGATATGTACGTCTCAGGAGAAGCCGTTCAGGAATTTTCAGGCCTAGGCGGGGCGGACAAATTTGAAGCTCTGGTCCGGGAACAGTTATACGCCCTCTTTGAAGAGGGGCAGACCCCGGAAGAGACCGCCGGGCATATACAACAACAATGGGAAAAATTATAGCGCCGCTCTTAGCAACGAAGCTCCCCTACCCCCGGCAAGG
>JAIROB010000035.1 GCA_031257695.1 Treponema sp.
TACCCGGTCTACATACTGCCCAGAACCAAGTATTGCAGGACCGTGCTGAACCAGGACAGGCTTTCCTACATTAAAGCCCGGGTGGAATTACTGGGGAATTCCCCGGAGATAAACCCGGAGGGCCTGCTGTCTAAGCAAACTTACTCTTGATCAGGCTGAAGTAGTTTTCCGCTTCCCCGGGATCTTCCACGGCTTTGTCCGGCTCGTGGTATTCGATGAGGCTCGGGGGGATTTCCGCCAGGAAAGGCGATGGAGCGCAGTCCTCATCATTCTGCAGCCGGCGGCGGCGGAGGCAACTGGTGATAAAGAGCTTTTCCCGGGCGCGGGTGATGGCCACGTAGAAAAGGCGCCGCTCCTCCTCCAGGGCGCCCTGGCCCGCCTCCCCCTCCTCCATGCTCCGTTTATGGGGGATGATGCCGTCCTCGGCTCCGGCGATAAACACCACGGGGAACTCCAGGCCCTTTGACGCGTGGATGGTCATAAGGTTCACCTTCCCCTTGCCCGCCTCGTCGTCCCCGTCGTCCCTGGTAATCAGGCTGATGCGGTTCAGGTAGGCGTACAGGCTGGGGTCAAAATTGTCGGGATCCTTCTCCCAGGTTTCTATGGAATGGATCAGGCTTTCAATGTTGAGGAGTTTCCATTTGGCGACCCTGTCATTTTTGCTGTGCTCCGCCGCGAGGTAGCTCCGGTAATCAATGTTTTCCACCAGGGCGCGGACCTTCGCCGCAAGGCCGCGCTTCCCCAGCATTTCCTCCCGGCAGGTTTCGATAAGGGTCATAAATTCGTCGATCTCAACTTTGCCCCTGGCTGCTTCCCGGAACAGGGTGTCCGGCGCGTAGCGGAGCCGTTCCATCGCGTCCCACAGGGCGGTGTGGTTTTTTTTGGCGATCTCCATGAGCGCAGCGATGCTCGTTTTGCCAATGCCCCGCCTAGGGGTGTTGATGATCCTGAGGAGGTTCACATCGTCGTTGAGATTGGCGATGAGCCTGAGATAGGAGAGTATATCCTTTATTTCCTTGCGCTGAAAAAAGCTGGTTCCACCGGAGACCCGGTAGGGGATATTCTCCGCCAGGAAGGCTTCCTCGATGCGTGCGGTCATGGAATTGGTTCTGAGGAGCGCCCCGAAGTCGTCGTACTTGAGCCGGTCCTGGATCATAAGTTTCTTTATTCGGGAGGCGATAAAATCCGCTTCCTCGCTTTCGTTTTTGGGGTAGAAAAGCTCCACCGGCTTGCCCCCCCTGCTTGCCGACCAGAGCCGTTTTTCTTTGCGGTTAGTATTATTGCTGATAACGCCGTTGGCCGCCTCCAGGATGGCGCTGGTGGAACGGTAGTTTTGTTCCAGTTTGATCTCCACCGCTCCGGGGAAGTCTTTTTCAAAGTTGAGAATGTTTTCATAGCTGGCTCCCCGCCAGGAATAGATGGACTGATCGTCATCCCCCACCACACAAACATTGCGGTCCGCGAGGAGCCGCAGGAGCCGGTACTGGGCGAAGCTGGTGTCCTGAAACTCGTCCACCATGATATAGCGGTAGCGGCTCCGGTACTTTTCCAGCGCTTCGGGGAAGGTTTCGAAGAGATCGATGGGAAGCATCAGGAGATCGTCAAAGTCCAGGGCGTTGTAGGTCTTCAGGCTGTGCTGATATTCTTTATACACCGGCTCGTAGGCGTCCGCGGGGAGTCCGCCGATTGTGCCGGGGGCGTCCCCCCAGACAAAGCGGCCAATCTTGATGTTGGAGAACAACTGGCCCAGCGCGTAAAGATCCACCCCTTCCGCGGAGAGCCTGCATTCCCGGAGGCTTTCCTTGATAGCGGCGGTTCTGTCGGTTTCATCGTAGATGGAAAAATTCTTCCGGTACCCCAGGCGCTCTATCTCTTCCCGCAGTATCTTTACGCCGAACGCGTGAAAGGTGCTTATGGTCATGTTCCGGAGCTTTTTCCCGGCCAGATCCATAACCCGGGTTTCCATTTCCCGGGCCGCCTTGTTGGTAAAGGTGAGCGCCAGTATCGCTGATTGGGGGACGCCGCTTTCCAGCATATAGGCGATGCGGTAGGTGATGACCCTGGTCTTCCCCGATCCCGCGCCGGCGATGATCAACACCGGCCCCTCGATGGTCCTCGCCGCCTGCAGCTGCCGCTCGTTGAGTTCCGCCTCCATGTTCAGCCTGGCCATTGCCGCCTACGCCTCTTTGACAAAGACCCGGAACGCCCGCCCGCCCAGGGACATAACCGCGGTGACGACGGCCCCGGCGGCGAGCGCACCCAGGATCACGGCGATCATGGTTTTCCGTTTCCCCAGGCCCAGCGCCCAGGCCCCCAGGGTCCCGGTCCAAACGCCGGTCATGGGCAGGGGGATGGACACAAAAACAGCGATTCCCAGCCAGCCCCACTTTTCCATGGGCGCGCGCAGTTTGGTTCGGGCCCGCTCCACAAAACGGTCAAAGAACTGTTCGTACCAGGCTATTTTGAGGAAAAGCCTGTGCAGGGTGGACAGGAAGATCCAGCAGGCCGGCGCGGCCAGGGCGTTGATCCCCGCGCAGTAGGGATAGGCCCATTGCCAGGGTATCCCGTTGGCCATGGCGAAGGGAATGCCCCCCCGCAGTTCCGAAACGGGCAGGAAAGAAAGCAAAGCGGTCCAAAGAAGCACAAAAGGGGTATTCATTGCAAAAAGTGTAGCAAAAAAATCCCGTTTATTAAAGCAGCCGAATGTCGAGTCGCTCTGGGGAGCCCCCGCTTGGCCCATTTGCCGAGTACAACGGGGACAGAGCTTAAAAAACACCGCCCGTGTCACCGCTTTCGAAACAATGGCGGGGACAGAGCTCAGCCATCATTGGCCCCGCGTCGCTGTTCTTGGGGATAGTTGGGGACAGAGCTCGAAACCCGGCCCGTGTTGCCGCTTTGAGTCAACAATAGGCCACCGAGCTCGGCCACCGGGACAAGGATTGGGGACAGAGCTTGGAGCCCTGGGACAATAGTTAGGGACAGAGCTCAAAATTGAACCCAAAAACCGTAAATTTTCAAACTTTTTGCTCAAAACCCCCGCTTCCACTAAAGCATTTTCCGGCTTTGCCCCATATATGCCGTATGCGCCGAAATAGAAAACTGAAGCCCGGCGCCGTCTATCACGTCACCGCCCGGGCAAACAGAAAGGAGATGATCCTCCACTGCCATGCCATGAAGGTCCTCTTCCTCCACACCATCAAACGGGCCAAAAAAAAGTTCCGCTTCCAGGTCCATAACTTTTGCGTCATGGGCAACCACATC
>JAIROB010000124.1 GCA_031257695.1 Treponema sp.
ATGGGTTTCCCCCGAATAGATTCCGTACCCGTGATCCGCCCCGGGTATTTCCTGCCACCGAATTTCCCGCGCTTCGGGCGATACGGTGGTGATCCGCCGGGCATGATCCGTGGGAATAATGATGTCTTCGCTTCCCGTGATGAGCAGGAGGTTTCCCGCGAATCCGGAAAATTCCGTCAGGGGGTTTATATTCAGCATATCGTCAAACCAGCCCAAACCCAAAGTCTGGGCCGCCCCAAAAGCATTGGTATACGTGGCAGCGCCTTCCGCTTTGGCCGTATCGTAGAGCGCCATGAAGTCCTCTTCGCCGGAGAGCTGCATAAAAACGTACATATCTTCTGCCCCGGGGAGTATCGCCGGGGACCAGAGCGTCACCGTCTTGTAGTCCGGGTCCCGGCCTGCGGCAACCACGGCTACCCGGCCTCCCATGCTGTAGCCAAGGATGCCCAGCCGGGAAAGATCCACCTCCGCCAGGGTTCCCAGGTACGCTTTACAGGCCGCCACATCGTCAAGCATATAAGCGAGCCGGTTGGCCTGGGTGAAATCCTCGGTATTGTCCCCGCAGCCGGCAAAATCCATTCTGAGGGACGCTATGCCCTGCCCGGCCAGTTCCGCCGCCAAAAGGTCAAACCCGCCATTTTCGGTTTTGCTGCCCCCGTGTCCGTGGGCTATCAACACGACGGGGCGGGCCCCTTTGCCCTGGGGCAGGGTTACAATTGCGGGGATTTCATTGTTCCGGGCCCCCTGAATGTTCACCCTGCGGGCGGAGAATGTCTCCGCCGTGCGGGCCGCGGAAGCGCACCCCGCCATTAAAAGAGCCGCTGCTACGGCGGCCCCCACCGGCAATTTCTTCATAAACACCTTCCTCCGATTTATTTTGACGGTTCCGGCCTGGGCCGTGGGTCCGCCTCCATATCAAACACTATAGCGGGGAAAACAAAAAATCAACCAACCCCGCCGCAGAGCGGCTAAACTTGACCCACAATTCAGGCCCGGCGCTTCGTTTAGGGCGGATCTTTCCCTTGGAAAAACCAGCAGGCGGCGGGAAAACGGGATTTAGCGCGGCTCAGAGCGGTGTGGTCCCGCTTAGCCGGGCGCAGTGAGCCGGGGAGCGGGAGATACGGCGGAAAACCGGGGATTGCGGCCCCGTTTCCGCCTACGGGGTCTGTCCCTGTGCTCCGCCCCCTCGTTAAATGCCGCGCCAGCGGCTTCAAGCGCCGCCTCTGCACCCACATCCGCCGGGTAACGGGGGGCTCGATGCCCCCCGGCCCCCCAGCCAAGGGGGATACCCCCTCGGACACCCCTGCCGCCATTCGGCGGCGCCCCCTCCAGAATCGCCGACCAATACCGGTCCCCCCAGATATGCCCCGTCCGTCCCGTCAAAGCGTTGTACCGTTGGGCGAAGGTCTGTTTCAGCCACTGCATGATAGCCGGAAGTTCCATCCCGTCTTCCGGCTTGATGTAGAACCTAAGCTGGTCCGCGCCAAACCGGAGGCCCCGGACCTCGAAAGCGAAGCGGAGCGTAGTTTCCCGGAAAACCCCGGAAAAGAGAGCGGCGGCCCTTGGCAGGCTGAGGATCTGCTCCCGGTTGTTGATTTGGGAGCGGATCTCATACCACACCCCCTGCGCTAATATACGTTTCTGTCTCATACCCCCTATACGGGGGCGAAACGTTGTTTTGCTTTAGTCGAAGTGACAAAAATCAACAAAAAAACCACGGAACCAAGGACGGAGGGCGGTCTTTCGCCGACAAGCAATCTTTTGCGGGTCAAGTTTAGCCCATGGACCCCTTAGGCTTTCTGATTACCGCGCAAGCGGTTTCCGGGGACGCACACACCAGGCAATGGGGTCCTGGCAGCGAGACTCGCTTGCCAGGACCCCCGGACAAAGTCTCAGCGCGTCCCCGCTGACCCAACCGGGTCCATGGGGGCGCGGATGGCGCGGCGGCCTCTTATTGCCTGGTTAATGTCATTTCAGGCCTGTCATTTTCCGAGTCGGCGGGCATTCTTATTTTCGTCCCATCCTGGTTTATTTGCAAAACCTCAGCCAGAATCTCCTCTTCGTTGAGCGGTTCAAACTCAACTTTCGTCACGGTTGTGGAATGTTTGTCATCATCTATTACTCTCCCTTCCCCAGACAGCAACAGTCTTAGTAGCCCCCATGTTTCCGCGGTAAGGTCTTTGCCGGAAAAAGTGATTGTTGTTATTGTCGTGGATGTCGATGTTTTCTGGTCCTTCGCGTCAACAGTTACCGTCATATCCGAATCAATGGTTAGGTCTATGCCTCCAGGCGCCACTCCTATTAGATTCTCTAACTCGGGGCTAAATTCCCCCATGGTTTTGGTTTCCCTGTAGGTTCCCTTCCACGTTCCGTCCAGTTGGTCTATGCTTGTCAGGGCTGACCATGTGTCCTCGGTTGTGTCGTCCTCGGTTGTGTCATTGGGACAAGCAAGCAGGATCATTCCGGAAATCAGCGCCGCCCCCAGGATCCCCCAGAGCATTTTTTTGTCTGCCATTTTAGAAACTCCTTTTCAATAGCTTTTACAGGACATACATCCTGTGTTAATATATATGCATTTTCGGCATTAACGGTAATACAAATTGTGTGGAAATGACATTTGTCATAGTTTTTTTGACGCGCCGCCGTGCTGTTACCCAAAAAGGGGGGAAGTCTCCCCCCTCGCTCCAGCCCGCTCTCCGGTCGATATGTCCACGCCTGAAGGCGTGTCCACACCTCCCTCCGTTTGGTCTTCCGCTGCCCCCCTCTGCGGGGGTTCCCACCCCCGCAACGCCCCCGCAGCCGTGTCGAAGGCGGGTCCGGAATGTTTTAAAGCATTGCTGCAGCCTTTCACAAACCCCGGGATTCTAGTACAATTGGAGCATATTCTGAAAAACAAGGCGGGATCTATGAAAACGGTACGAAGCGCCCACATTATCTGCACCATAGGGCCGGCCTCCGAATCCGCGGAGGTAATCCGGTCCCTGATCCGCAAGGGGATGAACATAGCCCGGTTCAACTTTTCCCACGGGACCTATGAGAACAAGGCTCTGCAGATTGCCAGGGTTCGGGAAGCCTCCGCGGCCGAGGGTGTGCCCGTTGCGCTGCTACTGGACACCAAGGGGCCGGAAATCCGCACCGGCCTTGTCCGGGACAACAAAACTGTCAGCCTTGTTCCCGGAACCGTGGTGGAGGTGATCGCCGAGGAGGACGCGCTTGCCCTGTACGGCCCGGAGGGCGCCTACGTCACGCCGCAGCGCATCACCGTAAGCTACGCGGAACTGGCCGACGATATCCGGCCCGGAGCGCGTATCCTCATCGCCGACGGGCTCTACGCGCTGGAGGCGCTTTCCCTGGAGGGGCGGACCATACGCTGCCGGGTGGACGCGGGCGGGGCTATCGGCAGCAGGAAGAACGTCAACATCCTGGGGGTCCACACCCGGCTGCCGGCTATGTCGGAGCAGGATATGGAGGATCTCAAATTCGGCCACGGGCAGGGCATGGACTATGTGGCCGCTTCGTTCATCCGCAGAGCCTCGGATGTCACCACCATACAGCAATACCTGGCATCCATAGGATCGGATATGCCGGTTATCGCCAAAATCGAAGATGACGAGGGCCTGTCCAACATCGAAGAAATCGTCCGGGTCTCCGCGGGAATAATGGTGGCCCGGGGCGATCTGGGGGTGCAGATTCCCCCGGAGCGGGTGCCCCTGGAGCAGAAGCGGATAATCGGCCTCTGCAACAAAGAGGGGAAGCCGGTGATCACCGCCACCCAGATGCTGGACTCCATGATACAAAACCCCCGGCCAACCCGCGCCGAGTCCGCGGATGTGGCCAACGCCATCCTGGACGGTTCCGACTGCGTGATGCTTTCCGGCGAAACCGCCAACGGCGCCTATCCCGCGTTGGCGGTGGAGATGATGGACCGAATCGCCAGGGCGGTGGAGGAATCCGGCGAGTACCTGGAAAGCCTCAGGGAACGCCGGCGGGCCTTCCATGACGAGCGGGATCTGGGCCAGGTGATAGCGGCCGCGGCTGTGGACGCCGCAAACAGCATCGGCGCATCCTGCATCATCGCCCCTACCCTCAGCGGCCACACCGCCCAGATGGTGAGCAAACACCGGCCCAGCCGCCCCATCCTGGCGGCCTCCCCCAGCGAAACGGTCCGCCGGCGGCTCCTCCTCTATTGGGGGGTGGTTCCCGTGGCGGTTCAGAAGGAGGAGGATTCGGAGGCCATGATCCAGGGGGTTATCGCCGCGGCTATCCGGGAAGGCTTTGCAGCGCTGTCGGACAAGGTGGTGGTGACCGCGGGGCTGCCGGTCAATTCGCCGATAACCTCCAACAGTATCCGTGTGCACGTGATCGGCAACGTGATGGGCCGGGGGAGCCGCGGCTTCGGAGGCCGCTGCACCGGCCGGGTGATCAAGGCGGGGAACCTTGACGAAGCCGCCCGGCGGCTGCGAAACAAGGGCCCCGCGGAAAGAGCCGGGGGCGAAATCCTCCTGACCCATACCCTGGATCAATCCTTCATTCCCATAATACGGATAGTGGACGGAATCATTCTGGAGGGGGCATCGGAGCTGTCCAGGGACCTGCTCAGGACCGTTAACCCCCGCATCGTGTATGTGGCCAATGTCCGCAACGCCATGACGGTATTCGAGGAAAACGGCGTTGTAACCCTGGACGGCGAAGAAAAGATCATCTACGAGGGAACGATCTAGGGGACCTGCTCCCGGTAGTAATCCACTCTCCACAAAACCAAACCGTTTGGCGGAACCGTGGGGCCCGCCAAACTCCGGTCGGCGGCAGCGACAATCGCCTTCAACTCTTCCGGGGGCGTTCCCCTTTCCTCATAGCACAGCAGCGTTCCTACCATGGACCGCGCCATTTTCCACAAAAAAGCGTTGGCCCGTATTTCAAATACCAGGGAGTCGCCCTGGGTAAAAAACGCCGCGTTGAAAAAGTAACGGCTCCGGGAGCGGCTGGGATCCCCGGGCCGGGCAAAGAGGGTGCAGTCCAGTTCCCCCCGGAAAATCCGGGCATAGGCGTTCAGCAGTTCCAGGCTGGGGCGGCGCCAAAGCTGCAGGTTGTAACGCAGTTCCTGGGGCAGCGCCGGCCTGCCACAGATAAGGTGATACCGGTAGGATCGGCTCTTCGCGTCAAAGCGGGCGTGGAAACCGCCCGGGGCGGCGCGGGCCTCCAGGACCCGTATGTCCCGGGGTAGGATGCTGTTCAGGGCCGGGACAAACCGTTCCACAGGGATGCTGTGTATGTCTGTTTGAAAATTAGCGACCTGCCCCGCGGCATGGACCCCCGCGTCGGTTCTGCCTGAACCGGCCAGGGCCACGGGGCGCTTGTGAATTTTCTCCAGCGCCTCTTCCAGCGTTCCCTGCACCGTGCGGCGTCTATCCTGCCTCTGCCAGCCGGAAAAATCCGTTCCGTCATAGGCTATGAGCAGCCGTATGTTCCGCGCCGCCTCAGGCTTCAACTTCGGCCAGTTCCTTATTGAGCTTATCGTAGAGGGCCCGGGCGCTTTCCAAAAGAACCCCGGGTTTTGATTTTGAAAACTTTCCCATGCCGAATATCTTTGCCACGGTGCGCTTGGCATCCTCCAAAGCCGCGGCGCGCTGGGAACTCCCCGAGGTGGGGCCGTACTTCGACTTTAACAGGGCGCAGAGGTACAAGGCGCCTTCGTAGGAATAGTTTTTGTCCGTGTCGGGGCCGAAAATTTTAAGGCTGGACAGGCTTTCTATGCCGGACTGTTCCCGCCGTATCGCGTCATTGTAGAGAAACTGCGCTTTCTTTTTAAAGAGCGTCGCAAGCCAATCGTAATGCTGTCCCGGGTATTTAAGGTTCATCTCCTCCAGGAGCCACCCGGCCCGCAGCGCCGCTATTCCCTGTTTGATGGTGGGGGAAAATTCCTTGGTATAAAAGTCGTAACACCGGAGGGTCAAATAGAGGGACGCCGCGCCGGAAACAAGGTCCCGGTTTTCATTAAAATCAACATCGGGGAATATTTCCATGGCGTCCTCCTTCCGGCTTTCCGTGTCCTTTGCCGCCTTGCCGCGGTTCTCCCTGGGGAGCGCCGAAAAATCCGGGTCCATGGACGCAAACCAGCACTCCGGGCATACCGTGGCCTGGTAAGCCAGGGGGTACACCTCGCCGTACCGCGCCGAGGGCTCGTAGAGGCGGTGCAGCTCGTCCGTAAGGGCTCCCGCTATGAGCCGTCCGCCGCCGGTGAGCAGCTCCTCCCGGCGGAAGACCGCGCCGCAGACCGGACAGGTGGAGGCGTCCTTAGCTTGAAAGGATATCCGCGTTTCCCGTTCTTCGATTTTCACGGCCCTTTTCCGTCCTGTTCCTTTTCAAGCGCCACCATGGCAATGGCGATCTCCCGTTCATGAGCAAGGGACACATGGATCCTGGTGGCGCCGCTCCGTTCCAGCGCGGCGGAGGCGGTTCCAAAGACCTCCATTTCCGGCCTGCCGTTGTCACGGTTCGCCACCAGTATGTCCCGCAATACTATCCCCGCAAGGCCGGTCCCCAGCGCTTTGCCCAGCGCTTCCTTCGCGGCAAACCTGACCGCCAGGGACAGCGCCGCGGCGTTTCCCCTGGACAGCGACTCCGAAAGCTCCCGGGGGTGAAAATACCGTTCCAGCAGACCGGGCCTGGACCGCCACCGTTCCAGGCGGCGCACATACACCAGGTCGACCCCTATGCCCACAATCATGATTCGCCCTCTTCCCCATCCTGCTCCCTCCGCAGTATATGTATTTTCACCTGCTGCGGGTCCTGCCGGATGATGGTAAATAAATGGGGGAAAAACACCAGCACGGGCAGCAAAAAGTCCCCCGGAGCATTGATGGAAGCACAGTCCACGTAGAGCCTGATATCCTGGCTCTTTGTTCTGTCAAATATGGTCTGCCCCCCTTCAATGCGGACAGAACCGCTGTTGATCTCCAGCTCGCCGGCAAAGCTGCGGTCCAATCCCTCCACCCGGATGGGCAGATTTTCAAAACTCTCCGCCCGCTGTTTTTCCCGCACCGTGCCGCGGAATTCAGTAAAGCTGTTCCCCCGGAGGATAAACAGGGGCTCGTCATTCAGAATTCGCAGAGCCGCGGAAAAATCCTCGGACCTGCCGCTCAGCTCAATAGCTTCGGTGGACAGTTGTTCAACATCGGCCAGCATACTCTTCGGCCCCTCAAGAACCACATGGGAGGGCTCCAGGGTATAACTGCTCAGTTCATAGCCGCTCTCCACCACGCCCCTGAAATTCGCCTGCAGGGAAACGGTTTTGCTCAGCCGTTCATCCAGGGTCAGAACCAGTTCCAGGGGATCGACGGAAATTTCCAGGGCCTCCGCCCGAATTGCGGTGCCGTACTTGCGAATCTGCACCGGCGCCCGGTAGGTTCCCGGCTCGGTGTATTTGTCCAGATCGACATACGCCCGTATGTCATCCTCCATGATGGGGTATATGGTATTAGCGTCCCCCCGGAGGGCGATCCGGACCATCCCCGGATAGGGGCTGGAGGGAATCAGGGCGCTATCGGTTTCCACGATCAGGGGCGCCGAAAAAAAACGCTCCTCCAAAAGGCTCATGCGGTGGAACACCAAGAGCACAATGGCCATGGCAACGGAAATGACCTTGGGCGGCCAGTTTTCCGCGAGCCGGGCGAGCAGCGGGCCTATGCTCCGCCGGCCTATGCCCCACTTCCTACCGTTCGACAAAAACATCCTCCCCCGGGTCAAGGGTCGATCCTATAACCGCTTCCCCGGCCGCGGCCTTTAGCTCCGGCTCCCCGCTCCTTACCACGCGATCAAGGAGCTCCTTGAGTTTGCGCTGCACCTCTATGGGAGACAAATCGTAGTACAGATTGCCGTCCACCGCCAGGGATATGGCCCCGGTTTCCTCGGATACCACCAGTATCACCGCGTCGGACTGCTCCGACATTCCCAGGGCCGCCCGGTGGCGGGTGCCGAAACTCTTCCGTATATCCTGCTGCTCCGAAAGGGGCAGAAAACACCCCGCCGCGGTGATACGCCCGTTCTGAATGATCATGGCCCCGTCGTGCAGGGGGCCGTCAAATTCAAAGATCGCCACAATAAGGCTGGAGCTAATCTCGCCGTTTATCCGGGTGCCGGTTTCCACAATGCTTCTGAGGTTGATCCGCCGGGGAAAAACCACCAGGGCTCCCCGCCTTTCCTGCGACAGTATCTCTGCGGCGGTAATAACCGATTCAAGCTGGCCGATCCGGGGTTTGCTGTCCGGCCTGAAGAGTTCCCCCTGTCCCAGGCGGATAAATATTTTTCGCAGCTCCGGCTGAAACACGATGGCTATGGCGATAAAAAGCCCGGGAGCCAGCGCCGTAAGCAGCCACAGGAGGGTGGTTAATTTCAAAAGGTAGGCGATGCCGTAGAACAGCGCCAGAAAACCCGCTCCCTTTGCCAGTTGGGCCGCCTGGGTTTTTACCAGAAGATCATAGGCTTTGTACAGGAGGAAAGCCAGGATTGCCACATCCAGCGCTGGCCGGATTATGTCAAAAAGCGCCGTTAATCGTTGAAACCATTCCATTATCTACTATGATACATCCCGGCCGCCCGGTCCGCAATCCCCCGGCCGTCCAATCCCGCTTTTTGGAGCAGCTCCTCCCGTTTTCCCTGGGGATAGAAGCGATCCTCCGCGGCCAAACACAGCGTCCTGGCGGTCCAGTTCCGCCGGAGCGCCAGGGCGGAAACGTATTCCCCGAAACCGCCGCTGCATACCCCCTCCTCTATAAAAACCGCCAGTTCGTAGCGGTTCATAATCTCCGTCAAATGATCTTCGTCCACGGGCTTGAGGAAGCGCAGGTTGTAGCAGTCCGAGGGAACCTTCAGGCCCTCCAGGATCTCCGCGGCCTCCATGACCTGGGGGTAGAGGCTGCCCGTAAAGGCCAGGCAGCAGGCCACGGGGGCGGGGGAAACGCTCCGGCGCGCCCATACGCCCCGGCCCGCCTCCAGGGGCTGATGGAAAGCCGCCTGATCCGGGGGGCAGGGGCTTTTGGGATAGCGGATCAGACAGGGCCCGTCCGCGGCCAGGGACCAGTCCAGCATACCGGCCAACTCCGCTTCCCCCGCGGGCGCCAGGATGGTCAGGTTCGGCGCGGAGCGGAACAGGGCGATGTCAAAGAGCCCCTGGTGGGTTTCTCCGTCGTCGCTCACAAAGCCCGACCGATCCAGCGCGAAGGTCACCGGGAGCTTCTGTATGCACACATCGTGGAGCACCTGATCCACGGCGCGCTGCATAAAGGTGGAGTAGATAGCCGCCACCGGCCGCCTTCCCCGGGCGGCAAGGCCCGCGGCAAAGGTCGCCGCGTGTTCCTCCGCAATGCCCGCGTCAAAAAAGCGGTCCGGAAATTCCTTTTTGAAGGGCCTGAGCCCCACGCCGCTTTCCATGGCCGCGCACACCGCGGTTACGGCGCTGTTTTTCCGGGCGGCGTTTACCATGGCGCTGCCGAAGGCCTGGGTAAAGCTCGGTTCAGCGGGCTCCTCCCCGGGGCCGTTCGCCACGCCGTCGCTCACCGAAAAAGCCCCGACCCCGTGGTAATTTCCCGGATCATGCTCGGCAAACTGGTAGCCCTTGCCCTTTTGGGTGATCACGTGGACCACCACCGGACGGTTAAGCGAGCGCACATCCCGAAACACCTCCGCCAGGCGCTGTATGTTGTGCCCCTCAATGGGCCCCACATATTCAAAGCCCAGATCGACAAAGAAGTTATCGGTATAAAAAACCGCCTTGACCGCCCGTTTCAGGCGGTTTACCGCGGCAAAAAAAACGTCCCCCACCAGGGGGAGCCGTTTCGCCATGGCGTCGAACCGGCGGCGGAAACTCTGGTAATAGCCCTTCATGCTGAGGCGGCTCAGATACTTGGACAGCGCCCCCACATTGTAGCTGATGGACATCTTATTGTCGTTGAGGATCACCACCAGGGGCAGGGCCAACTGGCCGGCGTGGGAAAGCGCCTCGTAGGCAAGCCCCCCGGTCAGGGCGCCGTCCCCAATCACCGCCACCGACAGGGCGCTGCCCCCGGCCAAACGGTCCCCAGCCAGAATCCCCAGGGCGGCGCTGATGGAGGTGGACGCGTGGCCGGTGTTAAAGGCGTCGTGGGGGCTCTCGGAAGTCTTGGGGAACCCCGCAAGCCCGCCGAGTTTCCGCAGGGCCCCGAATTCCGCGGCCCTTCCGGTTATGAGTTTATGGGCATAGCACTGATGCCCCACATCCCAGACGATGCGGTCCTCCGGGGAGTTAAAGACCAGGTGCAGGGCAATGGTGAGCTCCACCACCCCCAGGTTGGAGGCCAAATGCCCCCCGTTCCGGCTGACGGTGGAAATGACGAGCAGGCGTATGTCCCGGGCAAGCTGATTCAACTCCGCAAAGGACAGACCCCTCAGATCCTCCGGCCCGTGAATCCGCTCCAATAAATTCTCTTGCATAGGTAATGCTTAAAACGAACAAGGCCGCCGCCTGCAACACAAACTTCCTCGCGGCAAAACCACTGCGGCCCCAGAAAGACTCACTTGTTCTTGTGTCTGTTCTTTCTGAGTTTCTTCTTACGCTTATGGGTTGCAATTTTCCGTAGTTTCCGCTTTCTTCCGCAAGGCACTTCGGCGACTCCTTTCCTTGAAACTGATTGAGCCTTAGTATGGGGCATGGCGGGGAAAAGGTCAAGGGCCCCCTATGCAGGGCAACAGCACTTACTCGCCGAACAACACCTTGCGAAGAAAATCCGGGACAAGGCTGGCTCTAAGCATTTTCCGTTTGACACTTACCCGTTTTCCCCCGTCAACAGCCCGAAGCAG
>JAIROB010000195.1 GCA_031257695.1 Treponema sp.
GAGGCGCAATGGTCCGCGCTCCGCCTGTGGCGGCGTCGCCTATGGTCACCACCACGCGCCCCGTGTCCCGGGGAACGGGGGCTTCCCTTGGCGGTTCCAGGGGGTTTTGGCACCCGCTCAGACCCGCTATGCATACTATGACACCCAGATACAGGGTTCTCAGAAAATTCTTTTTCATGCTTGCCTCCTAATTTTTCACCGTAAAGGGGATGACTTGGGAGTACAGCTTGCCGTCCTTCCAGCCCGTAAAGGTAATGGAATGGGGCCTGGCGCTGTAATCGGAAGCTTTCAGGGTAATTGAATCCCCGGTTCCTGTTGTTTGAGTGTCTCCGTCGACATACCACTTCACTTCGGTATAATCTGTCGCGCTTAAGGTGATACTGTTCGGATCAGCGCTGGCTTTGTAGATGATGTTGTCTCCGCTGGTCCCGCTAATATCAATAGCGCCGTAGTTAAAGCCGATGGTGATAGTTCTACTGCCGGGGGTTTCAGCAACCTGCGCCGTCGGATCGCTGTTTACAGCCCCGTCGTACTCATCGCGGCTTACCTTTACCCGGACGTATTTGTCCTTGTCCGCCATTGTCAGATCATAGGCGCTGCCAGTGGCGTTGGGAATATCGCGCCAAGACCCGTATGCGGTATCGGCGCGCTGCCATTGATAGTGGATCTGTGTATTGCCGTTAAGACTGATACTAGTTACGACTAGGGTTTCGCGCACCTCGGCCTCTCCGTCAATAGTTACCGAGCCGCTAAGAGTGGTAAGCGTAACCTGTGCCGCTGGACTGTTTACAGACCCGATGTGCTCATCGCGGCTTACCGTTACCCGGATGTGTTTCTCATAGTCCTCCATTTTCAGGGTATAGGCATCGCGAGTGGCGCCGGAAATATCGCGCCAGGAATCGTATCCGCCGGTATCGGAGCGCTCCCACTGATACCTGATCGGTGTATTATTGTTGCCGCCAAGACTGGAGGTATCCACCACGGTTAGGGTTTCATGCACCTCGGCGGTTCCGCCGATAGTTACTGTGCCGCCGGAAAGATTGATAAACGCAACCGGTCCCTCACTGCTGCTGCTTCCGCTTCCCTTGTACCCCACGCGGCCTGCCGTTACCCGGATGTATTTTCCCGCATCCTGCGCTGTGAGCCTATAGGTTTCGCCGCCGGAAATAGGAGTCCAGGGATCGTTTCCGGTATCGGAACGCTCCCATTTATAGGTGAACGCCGTGCCAGTGCCGGTAAGCGGGGAAGCGTCTGCGGTTAGGGTTCTGGTCACCTCGGCGGTTCCGATGATGGTTGGCGTGCCGAAAGTAGGGGCAAGCACAACCGGTCCGAGCACGCTGCTGCTGGTTGCGGACCCGCTGAATCCTGTGCGGCTTGCCGTTGCCCGGATGTACTTTCCATCATCCGGCTCTATGAGCCTATAGGTTTTGCCGCTGGCAATGGGGGTCCAGGGCCCGGCGGTTGTGTTGTTATCGGAGCGCTCCCACTGATACACGATCCCCTCGCCCTGGACAGTGCCTGTGGCATCCGCGGTCAGGACCAGGTCTTCATTTCCGTTAGTAGTGGTGTCAAACTCCCCGGTGATAGTCGTAGTACCGGTAACGGAAGGCAGGCTAACCGGTCCCGCCGCGGCGCTGGTTTTGGTTCCGCTGTACCCCGGGCGGCTTACCGTTACCCGGATGTACTTTCCCTGATCCGGCGCCACAAGGTTATAGGTTGCGCCGGCGGCTCCCTCAATAGCGACAAAAGTCCCGGTGGCGGAATCGGCCCGCTCCCATTGATACTTGATAGTCCCGCTGCCGCCAAGAGCGCCGGTAACCGCTGTCAGGACCAGGGCAGTAGTCCCGCCTTCGTAGTTTCCGGAGATGCTTGCCGTGCCGGTAAGCAGGGCCTGCCAGTGGGCATGCATGGTTACATTCCCGGTCAGGGTGTGGGGCCAGGCGTACGGGGTCCCGCCGCTTGCCGCGCTATGCCATCTGTCAAAGGTATGGTCCGCTTTTGTGGGATCCGCGGGTTTGAGAACCTGCGTCCCACCGGCCGCCGTAATCGGGTTGACAGGGGAACCGCCCTGGCTGTCAAAGGTAATGGTGTAGGTAATAAGCGTCCACTTGGCGTAAAAGGCCCTGTCGCCGATGCTGCCCGCGGCAATCGTTGTTACCGCCGGGCCGGTAAAGCCCTCGTTCTCAAACCAGCCGTCAAAGGCATGGCCGGCGCGGCCGGGCGCGGCCAGGTTAATCGCGGCGCTTCTAATGGTATAAGTCAGCGGGTTCGCCGCGGCGTTAGTCCCGCCGGCCAGGTTGTAGCTTATGTTGTAAGAAACGGGCGCCCACCTGGCGTAAAGGGTTCTGTCCCCCGTGCTGCCCGCGGGAATCACCGTTACCGCCGTGCCGGCAGCGCCGCTGCTGGTAAACCAGCCGCCGAAGGTGTAGCCGGCGCGGGAAGGCGCGGCCAGGGTAATCTCGGCGCTATTAATAGTATACTCCGCGGGATTCTCCGCAGCGTTGGTCCCGCCGCTCAGGTTGTAACTTATGCTGTAGGTAGCGAGCGTCCATTGGGCGTACATGGTCACGGCTGCGTTGAGGGTGTGGGGCCAGGCATAAGCCGTGCCGCCGGTCTCCGCGTCAAACCAGCCCTGGAAGTCATAGCCCTCCAGCACGGGGTCCGCAGGTTTCGCAACCGCCGTTCCCTCCCTCGCTGTCACGGGAGGCGTCTCGGAACCGCCCTGGCTGTCAAAGGTAATGGTGTGCCGCTGGACAGGGGGCTGACCCACGGCCGTCCACCGGGCGTACATGGTTATGTTCCCATTCAGGGCGTAGGGCCAGGCATACAGGGTCCCGCCGCTTGTGGCGCTATACCAGCCTTCAAAGGTGTAGTTTGTCCTGGTGGGATCCGCGGGCTTGGGAACCCGGGTCCCCTCATCCGCCGTAATCGAGTTAACCGTGGAACCGCCCTGGCTGTTAAAGGTGATGGTGTACTGTTGGGCAGGAGGCGGACCTGCGGCCGCCCACCGGGCGTACATGGTTACGTTCCCGTTCAGGGTGTGGGGCCAGGTGTACAGCGTCCCGCCCTCCGCGGCGCTATGCCAGCCTTCAAAGGTATAATCCGCTTTCGTGGGATCCGCGGGTTTAGAAACCCGGGTCCCCTCGTCCGCCGTAACTGGCGCAACCGCGGATCCGCCCTGGCTGTTAAAGGTGATGGTGAACTGCTCTGGTTCTCCTCCGCCGGAGGGATTGGAGCAGGCTGTCAAAGTGAAAACAAGCGCGGCGGCGACAAAAAAAGCCGCGGTTTTTCCCACCTTTGCCATCTGGGTAAAAAATCTTTCCATCTTGCACATCCTCCTTTGTTCGTTGGATAATGCTGGTATGCCCTGATTCAAACCGAATCGAACAACGTTCGACAGACCCCCCGGTCATGGTTTGAATTCAGGGCTTTTTTTTAAATACGCTTTTTCAGCGCCGAATATTGAAAAAAGAGCGCCCGGTTCTTCGCTGATACCGCGAGCGCCCTGCAGACGAGTCTTGTCA
>JAIROB010000243.1 GCA_031257695.1 Treponema sp.
TTGCAGCATATGGCACAATTACCAGGCACAAAAATAACAGTTACAATGGATATACAAGTTGATATTCCCGATGGTATTGACGACCATGTTGCCAGAACAGTGAAAGAGAATTGCAAAACTCTAAAGTTTACTGAAAGTAATTTTGAATGAAGTTTTATCAAAAAAGGAACATTTGTTCCTACTAAAAGCATGAGCAGCGTTCCTTAAGTATCTAACCACCATCTTTGTTCCGTATATAACAATAGTGTTGGTCCTCGTTAATTAAGCCGTTGCTCTTCCATTTGCCAATTCCGTCCTTTCAATTCTGTACCGCCGTTCTGGTGTCCTGCCCTGTGGAATGGCCGAATCGGTAAAAAACACCAAAGCCCCGCGCCACAGGCCCCCTATGGGCCCTTGCATATCCCGCCAAGCCCGGTTACAGTTCCCCTATGCGGGTAAAGCGCCGGATCTTCATAGCGATTCTTTCCGCGGTTCTGGGCTGCGCCGCCCTGGGAGCGGCTTTGTACCGGCTCCGCGCTCCCTTGCTGCTGGCGCTGGACGAGGAATTTATCTTTCTCTACGGAATCCGCAGGGGCGCCCTCAAAAGGCTGGAGCTTTCCCTGCGGCTCTTCCGGCGGGTCGTGGTGGCGCGGATAGCCGAAGGCGCCTCTCCCGATGTGGTGGCCTTTGCCGCCGGCGCGGCCGCGGCCAGACCCTACGCGGCGCTTTTTCCCGGCAGGCACCGGCAGGGAGCGCAGCGGTATGCGGAACAGGCTCCTGAAATCCCGGTGGGAGTTTTGGGGGGAGGAGCGATTTTCCGGCCCGCGGGAAATGAAGGGTTCAGATTCATCGAAACCGACAAAAAAACGGATCTGTACCTGGCGGGGCGCTGCGCGGCGATCTTCGCCCTGAGAGGGGGCGGGGGGGTCCTCTTTTTTGCCGGGGATTTAATCGACCGGGCCGACAGGGAGACCTTTGAAAAGGGGCTTCGGGATCAGGGCTTTGCGGACGCCCCCGTATTTGTGGACCGGGGAACGGAATACGCCCTTCCCGAGGGGCTTTCCTGTGTGGTTATGACCTCCCCGGCGGAGAATTTTCTGGAAAACGCCTCCCTTCCGGTAATCCTCTTTTCCTGGATCGATCCGGGTTTTACCGCCCGGGGGGTCAAGATCATTTTTGACGATTCCCCCTGGGCCCTGGCGCTTGCGTCGGCGCGGGCCCTGCAAGAGCCGGGGGCGCTTCCTCCGGCGGCTTCGGAGGTTCTGGCGCTGTGGGACCGGATCGGGGACCCGGATCTCCGGCGGGACTTAAAAAGGGCCCTTAACAGCGGCGCCCCGCCTTAAAAATTTTCGGCATAAAAGGGTCAAAAAAAATTCTAATCCGCCGATTATGTAGTTAACTCTGGAAAAAGGCCCTATGGGGTTTGACAAAGGTTGGTTCTGGAAATATAATCCTAGCTAACTGCATTTCCTTGACAATGGAAAAAGGAGTTTTTGATGAAACAAGGCAGTTTCAAAGCTGTGTGTCTCATGCTTTTAGCGATAAGTGCGGTCGGCGCGGCTTTCGGCGATGATATTACCATTAACAGCACATCCATCATACTGGAATCCTTTGATGGCGATTCTCCCTACGACTGGAGTGTTACGGGCAGCAAATTTGCCACAAAAACCGACGACGGCGAATGGCCCCAGTCCACCCTTGTGGCGGCCTGGCCCCAGGCCCTTCACGGCATTAACCGGGAAGGCAAGGACCTCAAAGCCCTGGGCATTTGGGGAAAGTTTGACCGCCAGGGCTTCAATTGGATAGACATCTACCCCGTTGACGGGGAGGGCGGCGAAGGCGGCGACGACGAAGGGTTCAACAATGTCGAGATTCCCATCCCCGGCCGCATTCAGTATATGGATCTGTGGGTATGGGGTTCCAACCTCGATTACCGCCTGGAAGCCTATTTCCGGGATTATCAGGGGGTGGTGCACGTCGTCGATCTGGGTCATCTTAACTATCAGGGGTGGAGGAACCTGCAGGTCAGGATACCCGCCCGGATCCCCCAGTCGAAGCGGGTGCTTCCCCGGCTGGCGGCTCTGACCTTCATTAAATTCCGGGTCTGGACTCCTCCTACGGAGCCGGTGTCCGATTTTCGGATATACTTCGATCAGTTCAAGATCCTTACGGATACCTATGAAAGTCTTTTTGACGGAGACGAGCTGGCATTGCCGGAGCGGATCGAGGAACTTTGGAACGCGGGTAATTAGGGAGGCATATGCATGAAACGGTATATAATCGTTGCTTTGTTGGCGACAATGGCTGGTTTTGCCTTTTCGCAGCAGGATGAAGTGGGGAGCGGCGCCGTCGACAGCGAGCGGCTGGGGATTGAGACGGCCCAACAGAAATTGAAAGAAATTTCGGTTGAAAAGTTCGAGCATGACGGTTTCTGGCGTTCCCATATGTCCCCTGACCAGGGCTATACCACCACCCGTCTTTTTGAGGGAAGCCCCTTGAACAAAAAGCCCATCCCCGAGGAGGAGGGCATGGACATTCCGGATCGTTATGTTCTGGGCACCAGGGTCGATTACCTCCGCCGGGGGCACAGCAGCTTTACCATGTATCCCATCCGGCCCATACCCATAGAGGGCATTACCAAGACCATTTCCGTCTGGGCCGCGGGCCGTAATTTTGACCACGATCTGGTCCTCCTGGTTCAGGACTTTTTTGGCCGGAACTTCGAGCTCTACGTGGGAAAACTCAATTTCCAGGGCTGGAAGCAGTTGACCGTGGCGGTGCCCCCCCAGTCGTCGGACGGCCGCAGCGGCATCGTCCAGCGGAACTACCACTACAACAACCAGATGGGCATTAAGATAGTCGGGTTCAGGGTTGACGTGGACCCCATGGAAGCCTTTGGCTCTTACTACGTCTATCTGGATGATCTCCGGGCCGTAACGGACCTCTTCGCCGAGGAGAGCCGGGACCCCGACGACATGGTAGATTCCTGGTAATCCATTTCACCGTCAATTAGTTAAGGAGGGGGAAGTCTCCCCCTCGCTCCAGCCCCGCATGCGGACTCTACAGGCAAGTGAGCGCCAGGCATACTCTGCCGTTCCCCGTTTTGGTCCCGGGCGTCCCCGCTAACCTCATTCGGGCTCATAGGGGATTCGCAGAAAAAAGCCTTGACAAAGCGCGGGGAGGGCGCTTTAATAATAAGCGGCGTATTTCAGAGGAAAGGGGCGGCCGGCGTGAGCCGGGATTCCCCTGCTAGCCCGTAACTGTGATTGGGAAAACCCGCCGCAAACGGCCACTGGACCGCAAGTCCGGGAAGGCCGGCGGGGTGTCAGCCCATAAGCCAGGAGACTTTGGTATGCCATTTTATTTTTTTTTAGGCTTCGAGAAGCGGGCCTTAAAAAAACTGTGTATCAGTAAGCCAGTATCCAGTGTTTTTAGTCTGCCTGCGGGATCGCTCTGCCCATGGGAGCGTCCCGGAATAAAAACTTCTCACCAGCCTAAACCCGGCGGCGCAGCGTCCTTGGGCGCATGGAGCGCCGGGACGGAAGGTTGGGAGCTATGGCTTGCGCTAAACAGGAAACTTCGCCCTTCTCTTTAAACGACCTGACAGCATTGCTACGGAGCGCAGTTTTACTGTTGAGCCTTGGGGGGGGGGGGGGGGGGGGGGGGGGGGGGGGGGGGGGGGGGGGGGGGGGGGGGGGGGGGGGGGGG
>JAIROB010000009.1 GCA_031257695.1 Treponema sp.
GGGCAGGCTCTGTAGGGGCTTTTCCAAAACTTCAGATTCTGGGAAAGGTTGCAACTTGACATTTTTTTCAAAAATGTTATTATATTCATTATGACAAAATGACGAATTTTGTCATGGAAAGGCAGAGCGTATGGCATTCGAGATTATTGCAACCGGAAGGGCTGTTCCCCCGAACAGGGTGAGCAACGACGATTTGGCGCGTGAAATTGATACCAGCGATGAGTGGATCCATTCCCACACGGGGATCAGAGCCCGGCATATTGCGGATCAGGAGGTGGCGAGCAGCGATTTGGCGCTGGAAGCGGCCCGGCAGGTCCTCGCGATGGCCGCGGAAAAGACCGGGGAGGAGGCGGAGGCGCTGGCGATGAGTCTGGATCTTATCGTTATGGCCACCGTAACCCCGGATTATTATGGAACACCCTCCACAGCCTGCGTTGTTCAGGCCCAGTTGGGGGCTAAAAATGCCGCGGCGCTGGATATTAACGCGGGATGTTCCGGTTTTATCTACGGGCTGGAACTTGCCAAGGGGTTTTTGGGCATAGGCTCCTCCCGTAATCGGGCTCTGGTTATCGGTTCCGAGGTGCTGTCCCGGGTGACCAACCGGGAGGACCGCAGCACCTGTGTGCTCTTTGGGGACGGAGCGGGCGCGGTTCTGGCGGAACAGACCGGCGCGGCCGCAGGGGGGCTCCTCAGGACTATCCTGGGGGCGGACGGGACCGGCAAGGAAAGCATTATCATCCGCAGGGGCGGTTCGCGGAGCCCCTTTAAGGCCGGGGAAACCGTGGAGACCGGATCGGTTATCGAAATGGACGGCCGGGCGGTCTATAACTTCGCCGTAAAGGCTATGACCGGCATCATCGAAAAGCTCCTGGCAGGGGAGGGAATCGCCATGGATGAGATTTCCCTGGTAATACCCCATCAGGCTAACGCGAGGATTGTCCGGGCCGCGGGAAAGCGTCTGGGCATACCGGATGAAAAGTTTTTTCTCAATATCGAAGAATACGCCAATACCTCGGCGGCCTCTATCCCCATCGCCCTGGACGAGCTAAACCGGCAGGGAAGGATCAGGAAGGGGGATCTGCTGATGACCATCGGGTTTGGCTCGGGATTAACCTTTGGAGGGAATCTGATTATATGGTAAACAACGACACGAAGGCCGCTTTTCTCTTCCCCGGCCAGGGCGCCCAGTATCCGGGTATGGCTCTCGATTTCCTTGGGGCGTCCCCCGCTGCCAGGGAGCTTTTTGCCCTGGCCTCGGATGCCATGGGAAAAGATATGGAGGATCTGCTCCGATCTTCGGACGAGGAATTGCTCAAGCGCTCCGACATAGCCCAGCCCGCGGTTACCCTGGCCAACCTCTGCGCTGCCGCGCTGCTACGGGAGCGGGGGCTGTCCCCCGCGGCAGTTGCCGGGCACAGCCTGGGCGAATACGCCGCGCTGGTGGGCGCCTCGGTTATCGGCGCGGCGGACTGCTTCCGCCTGGTGGCTGCCCGGGGCAGGGCCATGCAGGAAACGGTGGAGCGCATCGCCGGGCAGGGCGGGGACAACGCGCCGGGCATGATCGCCGTGCTGGGTCTGGCGCCGGAACGGGTGGAGGAGCTGGTGAGGACCGCGGGGATACCGGATCTCTACGCTGCCAATTTCAACTCCCCCAAACAGGTGGCGGTGGCGGGCACTGCGGCGGCGCTGGCTGCGGCGGAGGCCCTGTTCAAGGAAGCGGGCGCCAGGCGGGCGCTGCGGCTCCAGGTGGCGGGCCCCTTTCACTGCCCCCTTATGGCGGAGGCGGCGGACAAATTCGGTCCGGCGCTGGAAGCCGCCCGGTTTGGGGATCCCGCGATACCTCTGTTCTCCAATGTTACCGGCAGGGCGATAGGCTCCGGCGCGGAGGCTAAAGAACTGGCGTTCAAACAGATCACCTTCCCGGTGCGGTGGATAGCCTGCGAAAGCGCCGTTGCCGCATCGGGCGTGGAGGCGCTCCTGGAAACCGGACCGGGGAAGGCCCTGCAGGGGCTGTGGAAAGACTCGGGCAGCGATCTGCCGGTTTATGCCGCGGGGAAACTTGAAGATATTGATACGCTGTTCAATACATAAGCCATGCGAAATTTTTTCGCGGCAGGCTGAACGTCACAGTAAACAGGAGTTGGTATGAGGCTGGAGGGAAAGAAGGCCCTGGTAACCGGGGCATCCCGGGGCATAGGCCGGGCTATTGCGGATCGTTTTCTGGAGGAGGGAGCGGAAGTTTGGGGCCTGAGCGCCAGGGAACCCGTGGATTTACAGGAACGGATCGCCGCTTCCGGCGGCAGGCTCCGCTGGATCGGCGCGGACCTTTCGCAGGTGCGGGACCTGGAAGCCCTGATCGACGGGGAACTGAAGAAGTCCGGCGGCTGGGACATCCTGGTGAACAACGCGGGGATCACCAAAGACAACCTTTCCTTTCGGATGAGCCTGGAGGATTTTCAGAAGGTGCTGGACGTAAACCTCACCGCCACCTTCATCATCGCCCGGACCGTGGGGCGGGACATGATACGCCGCCGCAGCGGTTCCATCATCAACATGGCCAGCGTGGTAGGCATCCACGGCAACGGCGGGCAGGCGAACTACGCTGCCAGCAAGGCTGGGGTTATAGGCATCACCAAGAGCCTGGCCCGGGAAACGGCCAGCCGGGGGGTGCGGGTCAACGCGCTGGCGCCGGGCTTTATCGCTTCGGATATGACCGACGCTATCCCCGATGAGGCCAGGGCCGCCATGCTTGAGAACATACCCCTCAAGCGCATGGGCCAGCCGGGCGACGTGGCGGAGGCGGCTTTGTTCCTCGCCTCCGACGGAGCGGCGTACATAACCGGACAAGTACTCGCCATTGACGGCGGGATGTTTATATAAGCGGAGGAAGTTGATGAGACCTAAGATTGTGGTCACCGGGTTGGGGGTTATCTCTCCCATTGGCAATTCTATTGAAGAATTCAAGCAATCCCTCATTGCGGGGAGAAGCGGCATAGGGAAGATCGCCAGCTTTGACACCACCGGGTTTGATGTGACCATTGCGGGGGAGATCAGGGATTTTGACCCCTCCCGGTGGATCGATAAAAAGGACAGCCGGAAGATGGCGCGGTTCACCCAGTTTGCGGTGGCCGCCACGGCCCAGGCTCTGGCGCAGGCGGATCTGCTGGAAGACGCCGGGGAAGGGCGGCAGCGGATCAAGGGGGACCCCAACAGGGCCGGGGTGGTCCTGGGAAACGGCATCGGGGGTTTCGAGATTGTCACCGAATCCTTCCATAAACTCTTTGAAAGCGGTCCCAGGCGTATGCTGCCCCTCACCATACCGCTGATGATCAACAACGAAGCCGCGGGGAACATCTCCATGGTCTACGGGCTGCGGGGCCCCGCCTACACCCAGGTTACCGCGTGCGCTTCCGGCTCCGACGCCCTGGGCCAGGCGCTGGACCTGATCCGTTCAGGCCGCTGCGACGTGGTCGTCTCCGGCGGCACCGAGGCCTGCATCACCGCCTTCGGCATAGGGGGCTTCCAGATGCTCAAGGCCCTTTCCACCAAGCGCTGCGATACGCCGGAAAAGGCCTGCCGCCCCTTTGACGCGGATAGGGACGGCTTTATCCTGGGGGAAGGCGCCGGCATACTGGTTCTGGAGGCCGAGGAACACGCGATAGCCCGGGGCGCCTCCATCCTGGCGGAGTTTGCAGGCTACGGCGGGAGCGCCGACGCCTACCATCTCACCGCGCCGGACCCCACGGGGGAAAGCGGCGGCATCGCCATGAAAAACGCCCTGGAGGACGCGGGGGTCAGGCCCGAGGAAGTGCAGTACTACAACGCCCACGGAACTTCCACGGAGATCAACGACGCCACGGAAACCCTGATGCTCAAACACGCGTTCGGGGATCACGTTTACAAGCTCAAGGTGTCCAGCACCAAGAGCATGACCGGCCACTGTGTCGCCGGGGGCGGCGGCATGGAAGCCATAAGCTGCATCCTCGCCATTCGGGAGGGCTTTTTCCCCCCCACGATCAACCTGGAAAACCCCGACCCGGCCTGCGACCTGGACTATGTTCCCAACAAGGTCCAGTACGGCGCGGTGAACGTCGCCGTCTCCGGCAGCTTCGGTTTCGGCGGGCACAACGGCGTGGTGGTTTTTAAAAAGTATCAACAGTAACGCTGACAGGGAGGAGATTCGGCATGGACGCTATTGACAGGACAGAAATCGAGGGCCTCCTGCCCCACCGCTCCCCCTTCCTCTTTGTGGACCGGATCGATCAGGCGGACAGGGAGAAGATCCTTGCCCGCCATGTTTTTGCGCAAAGCGAATTTTTCTTTGCCGGACATTTCCCCGGCTACCCCGTGGTTCCCGGGGTCGTCCTCATAGAAACCATGGCCCAGTCGGGCGGCGCGGGCCTGAGAAAACTGGGGATCCTGCCCGGAAACGCCCTCTTCTTCCTGGCCACGGTGGACAAGGCAAAGTTCCGCCGCCAGGTCCGGCCCGGCGAAGAGGTCCGTTCGGAAATAGTAAACCTGCGGATCTCCGCCAAAATGATAAAGCAGTCCGGCAAAGCCTATGTGGGGGAGGAGCTTGCCGCGGAAGCCGAGTGGATGTGCCTGGTGGGGAATCCCTGAACGCCGCCCCCCCGGGGCATAAATCTAAACAGGGGCTCATCGTTTTGAAAATCCGAATTTATACCCCGCGGAAAGGGTTAGAAACATCCGGCGATAGGAAACAGCGTTGTCCGCGACTGTGGAGCCCCCCAGATCCACGGAACAGCGGAGATCAAACAGAAGAAGCCCCAGCCCTGTTTTGACGGACACGTCCAGGCCCGCAATAAGGCCAAAGGGCGGCGGCCTGGAGGTTCCCAGCAGCAGAAATGTCCTGTAGAGCCCCAGGCATGGCCCCAGGGTCGTCAGAGGCGAGGGGTTAAAAATATACTTGACCATTAGGGGAACGCTCAAAAGGGAGGAGGCATACACAACGGGCGAGGGGTTTGAGGGGGATCGCCGGTATTCCGCCCGGTCCACGGCAAAGTTCAGCCCCAGTTGCAGCGCGAGAAAATCGGAAAAATGCGCCTCCGGTTCAAGCCCCGCGTCAAAGGTGAGAACCGAAGCGGTGGGCGCAGTATCGCTGCCGGCAAGATAATACCGCAGCGACAGGCCGGAGCGGAGGTTGAGAAATATCCTGTGGTATTTCCACCCCTCGGGCGGTTCGGCCCGCTCCGGGCGCCCGGGCTTTTCCGTTTCCCCGATAACCTTAATGTAGACCGGGACTTTCTTTTCAATTTTTACAATTTCTTTTTTCGGCTCCGGCTGTTTAAGGGGCGCGCCGGCAAACAGGGACCATAGGGCATAGGGGAGCATTGCATAGGTCTCCTCCACCGCGTCGTACAGCAGCGCTGTGGAGGCCAGTTCCTTTTCTGCTTTCGCGTCCAGAAGGGAGCAAACCAGCAGCCGTCCCTTCCCGTCCCAGTTATCCAGCAGATAACAGCTCAGGGCGTAATCCGCTTTAAGAATGTCATTCGTCAGGGTATACCCCGCGGCGGCAATTTCCATCCTGAGGTTGTCCGTGAAAAACCGCCGTTCCCCGGCGGTTCCGCCCTCTATATCCAGGACATAGACACAGGTGTCCACTCTGGTTTGGGGGAACGACGGCGTAGAAGCGAGGAACAGAACAAAAACGAACAGAACCTGCTTCACCCTGCTGCCGTCCCTTTACGGACCCGTGATGGTTATTTCCACGCCCTTGCTGCCGCGGTTATCGTAATAGGCCTGTTCTTCCGCGGACAACACGGTTATCATATAGGCGGTAGGTTCCGTGTCAGCGTAACCCACGCCTATCTCCCATACCCCGGGATCATGCTCTCCAAAAATGTAGGAATCCAGGCGCTGCCCCCGTATGGAGGTGATCACCTCCTCAATGGGAACCATGGAAAGCCCCCCTTCGGCCCTGTACAGGTATACCTTCAGATCCCGCTCTTTAACAAACTCGCTTTTGATGCTGTACACCACCCTGGAAGGCTCGGCCTTCAAAAACCCGGCTTCATCGGAGTATATAAACCCCGATGAAACCGCGGCGCAGGCGGAAAGCCCCGCGGCGCTTATAAGCGGGATGACGCGCCACAGGAGGCGTTTCATACCATTCAGAATACCCGGCCCGCCCCGCTGTTAAGGAATAACAGGAGGAGCGAAGCTGATTCCGTAGGTATCGCTGGCGCTGGGAAGCGCCGTTCCAAAGGCAAATACCAGGCCCGCGCCGGTGTTGGTGGCGTCGTTGAGTCCGTTGTCATAGACATCGACATTGAGGCCGTTTCTGATATGCCAGTAAACCGGCTCAAGGCCGTTGCTCCTGGCAGCGGCGACGGCCGCCACCGTTACGTCAAACCCGACATTCGACAAACCGTTTCCCGCCGTCGGCGCGGTAAAGCCAAAGGTTAAAATTCCGGTGGAAGCGGTAAAGGCCGGGGATGGCGTTATGTCTACTATGACGGGGGGCGTGTCGCTTTTTCGGCTGAGCGGCGTCACCGCAACGTTGCCCGCGCCGTAGTCCACCATGTTTTTTACGCCCGTAGTAACGATGACAGCCACAGGATCCCCCGGGGCAGGCGCGTAAAAGGGTATGCCGCCGGAGGTCATTCTGATGGGCGCGGCAGCGTTGTTAATTTGCACATAAACCGGATCCGAGCCGTCGGAGATTCCAGGCGTAGTGGTAGTGGCGGGGGACTTAGGGCCGTTAACCTGCAGATTCAGCGCCTTCAAAGAAAAACTCCATGGGGCGGAAGCGGCTTGCGCCGTAGTAACGGAGTCCTGGGCCAGCAGCACCGCTTCGCCTCCGGGTTCCAAATAGCCCGCGTTGAGATAGGCGGTATAGTCCCCCGCCGGCACACGAAGGGAAAGCCTTCTTCCCGCGCCCTTGGTGGCGATTGCAGAATAGTATTCCGTGACAGCCCCGGGGCCCACAAAAACCACCTCATAGAAATCGATGTACGCCCGGGCGAGGGGGGTATTTACCGACCTGGCGGCTTTTTCAAGATTAACAGTAATCGTAACCAGACGCCGCCCCCGGTCATCCTGTCCCAGAGGGTTTTTAGAGGAATCAAAGGGCTCCATGCAAGCGCCGAATAGAATCGCAGCCAGGGCGGATCCGATCAGAAACTGCAAACCGTTGTTTTTCATAGCATACTCCTTCCCCTCTCTATATAACAAGCATAATGCCAATCACAACGCGCTCATTCATGTTGTCCATAAATAAGCCGGAAATTCAAAAAAACGTCCAAGGGATTCAAAGTCAAAGACCATAAGCGCCCCGCCGGCGGGGATCGATGCATACCCTTCTCTTTTTTAGCGGGGGGGATCTCTACTGCTTTAGTTATGGAACTGTCATCTGCGTATTCTCAAGGGGGAAGTCTCCCCCTGCGCTCCAGCCGCAAGCGGCTTGCGCTACCCCCTCTGCGGGGGATACCCCCGCAACGCCCCCGAACTTTTGCCGGACACGTTCCCGTGAGTTTTTGTTTTAAGATTTGCGGTCCGGCCCTATTCGGTTTTTCCCGTTTCCCGCCACCGTTCAATCCGGTCGTAGGCCGCGTTGATCCGCGCTGATTTGGCGGTGGCTTTACGCATATTCCCCTCATGCCCCGCGTGACGGTCCGGGTGGTGCAGTTTGAGCAGTTTTTTGTACGCGGTTTTGCAGACCTCCGCGGACGCGCCGAAGGCCAGGCCAAGCTCGTCAAAGTCCCGTCTCAGGCTCTCCGGCGGCGCTCCCCGCCCGGCGTTTTCTCCCGCGCCGCTTCTCCGGGGATCCCTGCCTGCGCCCGGAAAGGCGCGTTCATCTTCAAACCCGGCCTTCCCGCGGCCAAGAAAATTTTCAAGCTCCTCGTAGGCCGCCTCTACATCCGGATCGCTATGCCCCCTCCCCGGAGCGGGCCCTTGGGAAGGCCCGGAGCCGTTGAGGTAGCTGCGTATGACATCGCCCAGGCGATCAAAGATTCCCACGGTTTCACTATACCCGTCCGGCGCTTTTACAGCAAGAACCCCCTATGGGCTCGAATGAGGTTAACGGGAACGCATGTAGCCTAAAACGGGTGGCGGCGGAGTATGCCCGGCGCTCACTTGCCTGTGGGCTGCGCCCCCCTATGGGCTCGAATGAGGTTAACGGGGACGCATATAGACTAAAACGGGTGGCGGCGGAGTATGCCCGGCGCTCACTTGCCTGTAGAGTCCGCTTCCGCAGCCCCGCTGCGCGGGTCTGCTGCAGCGGGGAATTCCAGAGACGTTCGGCCAGGCAGACTCCGCCGCCACCCGCCTTTGTCCCGGGCGTCC
>JAIROB010000023.1 GCA_031257695.1 Treponema sp.
GCGGCTTTCCCCTGGGCGGTGATCCGGTAGTATTTCCGCCGTCCCCCCTGGGATTCATCGCCCCAATAGGCGCTGATGAGCTTTTCGCCTTCCAGCCGCCTGAAGGCCGTGTACAAAGATGGCTCTTTAAGCTCATAGGCGCCGCCGGTCCGGGCCAGGACTTCCTTAAAAACTTCATACCCGTACCGGTCTTTTTCCGTCAAAAGACAGAGGATGATAAGGTTGATATGGCCCTGAATAAGATCTTTCCCGATCTCCACGTCTTTTTGTTTCATCTTACTATGTATTACATAGTATTATGGAATAACCGAAAAGGCAAGGGGATGGAGGAAAATTTTCAAGAATTTCAGCGGGGAAACGGAAGCGGCGCATATTGCCAATTTCAAGGCGCGGGTGTCGCCGGGAACCGCCCGGCGCAAGCCGCGCAAGGGATTGCAGCGGAAATCCCGGAGTGTTGGGGTCTGTCCCCGGGGACAGACCCCAACGCGAGGAATTGGAGCGGAAAGCCCGGTCCCCGTCCTTTGTGAAGCAAAGGGCGGGGATGCGCCCAAATTCCGAATCTTCTTTCCTTCCCGCAGAGAGCGGAAGGGTCCTACTTTGCCCAGCGGACCACGGTTTCCAGGGGATCCCGGGAACTGGTGAAGTTGTTGATCCGGTTGTCCCGGTCCACGTAGCCTATGGCTATGCCGATGGCGATTTTCAGGTTGTCGGGGATGTTCGCCGCGGACCGGATGACATCGGGGTAGAGAACCGTCTGGGCCGCCTGAATGCCGCCTATGTCTTCTTCAATAGCGGCAAGCAGAAAGCTCTGGGACCACGCGCCCGCGTCGTAGAGGGACCAGTGGGAAAGGGTTTTGTCTATGCACACATAGATGATTGCCGGGGCGCCGAAAAAGTTCTGGTTTTGTTTGCCGAAGTCCCGCACCGCTTCGCCGCAGTCCCGTTCCATGTCGGGGCCGAGCTGTCGCTGCCGCCTTTTGGCGTCTTCGGTCCATTCCCGGGGGAATTCCGTTTCCGGGGCGGGGGGCGCCTTTTCCTCCCGTTTTTTGGCGAACCCTTCGTGGATCTTCTCCAACGCCGTTCCGGAAACTACGAAAATTTCCCAGGGCTGCGAATTGGCCCAGGAAGGCGATCGCTGGGCCGCCTCCAGGATGGCGCTCAACTTTTCCTGCTCCACAGGTTTGGGCAGGAACGCCCGGAAAGAATGGCGGGCTAAAAGAGCTTCCCGTACTGTCATGACAAGCCTCCTTAGATTTATTTGGATCCTAACTTTACCGCATCACAAAGGGCCTGACAAGGGCGCAGTCCCCGTCGGCTTATCTCACCATTACTGTTCGTATTGCAGCCGGTAGAGGCCCGCGTACAAGCCGTTCCGGGCGATGAGCTCCCGGTGGGTTCCCTGTTCCGCCAGGCGGCCGCCGGAAAGGACCAGGATGCGGTCGGCATGGCGTATCGTGGAAAGCCGGTGGGCAATGACAATGGAGGTGCGGTTTGCCAGCACCCGCTTCATGCCCAACTGGATCAACTGCTCGGTTTCGGTGTCCACGGAACTGGTGGCTTCGTCGAGGATCACCACCGCGGGGTTGTGGGCAATAACCCTGGCAAAGCTGATGAGCTGCCGCTGGCCGGAGGAAATATTGGAGGCGCCCTCGGAAAGCTGGGTCTGGTAGCCCTCGCTCAGGCGGGAGATAAATTCATGGGCGTGCACGGCGCGGGCGGCCTCCTCCACCTGCGCGTCCGTAAGGTCCAGGCCCAACCGTATGTTGTCCGCCACCGGGCCGGAGAACAGGAACACGTCCTGCAAAACCGGAAGCACGGAACGGCGCAGTTCCCCCAGGGGTATATCCGCAATGGGGATGCCGTCCACG
The DNA here is from genome assembly GCA_031257695.1 of Treponema sp. Next base: position 1,869 of record JAIROB010000023.1, read on the forward strand.
GTGACGCTCCCGGAATCAAGGTCCCAGAGCCGGGTCAACACATTGGTAATCGTTGTTTTCCCCGCTCCGGTATACCCCACAATGGCCAGCATCTCCCCGGCTTTTACCGTAAAAGAGAGGTCCTGTAATACCGGCTCCTCCCTGTTGTAGGAAAAAGTAACGTTCTTAAAAACAATGTCCCCCCGGAGGGAGTTCTCCACCGCCCGGGTCCCCGTATCGCTGATGTGTTCTTCCGTGTCAAGCAAATTGAACACCCGCTCGGCCCCGGCCATGGCGGACTGGAGCAGGGTGTATTTCTCCGTAATATCCATCAAGGGCTGGTAGAACATGGACACCAGGCTGATAAAAGTGATAAGCGAGCCCAGGGACAGGGAAAGATTGAAGACCATGTTGGAGCCTGTCACAATTACTGCGGACACCGTAAGGGTGGAAAGAAATTCCACCAGGGGCCTGAAGGTGGCAAAGACGTACATCTCCCCCAGGTTGGCGCGCATGAGCTCGACGTTCCGCTCCCCAAATTCCCGGCCGCTCTTTTTTTCGCCCCGGAAGAGCTGCACCACCTGAACGCCGGAGATCCGCTCCGAAAGGTAGGAATTGACCCGGGAGGAGGCGACCCGCTGCCGCCGGAAGGCGTCCCGGGCTTTGACATGGCTCACCGCGGTGATCCCCAGCGCCGGGGGCAGCAGCAGCAGCGCCACCAGCGCCAGGGGAGGAGAAAGAACCGTCATGGCGATCAGAGCCCCGGCCATTACCGTAAAGTCCTTGAGAAAGGCCACCAGGACATCGATAAAAAAATCGTTCAGGGTTTCCACGTCCCCGGTGAGGCGGGTAACGATTCTGCCCACGGGATGCCGGGACAGAAACGCCGTGGACTGGAAAGCGGTTTTTTTAAACAGCGCCAGGCGCATTTCCTTCATGGCCCGCTGTCCGGCCAGGGAGGCGGTCCAGGTCTGGAGAAAGGAACACACAAAAACCAGGATGAGGATGAGGAACATCTGTGAAACCACCAGGAGTATGCGCTTAAAGTCCCGGCCCCGGACGGCCCGGATCTCGCCGAGGGGAAGCCGGTACAGATCCTCCGTTCTAATGGCCGCCTGGCCGGCATCCCGCAGAAAAAGTTCGCCCCGGGCCTCCATCACCGCCAGGGCGGGATCCCCCTCGCCGAAGACAAAGGCGTACCACTGGTCTCCGTCCAGGTAGCCGCCGCGGCGGAGCTCCTCCTCCGCTGCCGCGGTGATGCGCCGGTTCTGGGGGATAAAGAGATTGTCCCCGATAGCAACGCCGCGTTTGGCGTTTCGCAGGAGCGCCAGGGATTTTTCCGCCCCCGGGGAAAGCCCTCCCTCGGCAGGGCTTATGGCGCCGTTCCCCTCAAGGCGGACCAGGATGCTCCGGGCAAGAATCGAATCGTCCATGAGCCTCTGCTGGAGGATGGGCAGGATCAGTTCGCCCAGGGTGGAAAGCGCCAGGGCGGAGATCATGACCGCGCACAAAAGGCGGTAGGGCGTAATATAGCCTATGATGCGCCGGACCAGGACTCTGTCGTAGCCCTTTACCACATTTTCGCTTTCAAAATAATCAGCCAAGGAGGGACCCTCCCAGTTCAAGCCGCTGGAATTCCGCGGTCCGGGCGTAGAGGCCGCCCCGGGCGAGCAGTTCCCGGGGGGAGCCGCTTTCGGCGATCCTGCCCTGATCCAGCGCCAACACCAGATCCGCGCAGGCCAGGGCGGAGACCCGGTGGGAAACGATCAGCGCCGTAAAGGGGCGGCCTTCGCGGATCCTCCGCTCCCGCTCCGCCAGCAGGCCCGTGAGGATGCGCTTCTCGGTTTCCGTGTCCACCGCGGAAAGGGAATCGTCCAGGATGAGAAAATCCGCGTCCATAACCACGGCGCGGGAAATGGCGGTCCGCTGTTTCTGCCCCCCGGAGAGGGTAAGCCCCCGCTCGCCTATGGTGGTGTCCCAGCCCTGGGCAAAGAGCGCTAGATCCTTGTCCAGGGCGGCAAGCTCCGCGGCCCGGCGTATGCGCTCCTCATCGCTCCCCTCCAGGCCGTAGCCGATGTTGTTTCGGATGGAATCGGAGAAAAGATAGCTGTCCTGGGGGGTTACGGCAAAAAGGCGGCGCAGCTCCTCCAGGTCCCAGTCCAGCACATCAACGCCCCGCACAAATACTGTTCCACGGGGAGGATCAACCGTGCGGGTCAGGGTTTTGATCAGGGTGGACTTGCCGGAACCGGTGCGGCCCAATATGCCCACCCAGCTTCCCCGCTTTATGTCCACCGAGACCTGTTCCAGAACGATCTTGTCATCGTAGGAAAAACTCAGGTTCCGTATTTCAATGTCCTTTTCCCAGCCCCCGGCCCCGGGGCGTTTTATTACGGCGGGGGAAACAATGGAGGGCCTGGTGTTCAACACCGTGTTCACCCGGCCCAGGCTTACCGCGCCGCGCTGGATCAT
>JAIROB010000094.1 GCA_031257695.1 Treponema sp.
AGAAAAACTGCATACTGCATATATCAACAGACAAAGTTATTGGCAGGCTCAAGCCGCCAACCTTTGAACCACCTTATATGCTTGCCCGAAAAACGGCAAGTTCGGCTTAGGCAATACAGGGCTGCCCTCAACCAATTTTCATTGTTTTTTGGCGAGCGGGTTCCGCTCCTATGAATTTTATTTACACAAAACTATTGACAGGCTCGAATTACTAAAACCGCCAGTAAATTGTAGTATTTAATTTTGGGGAAGCCCTAATGATCATCCGCTTTAAGAAAATATTCTTTTATATCATGCTCTTTTCGTACAAAACTTCCCCTTCTGTATATATTTTTTCTTCAAGCTGGTATTTTAACCTCCTGTTATTAAAAGTGGCTTTGCTTTCTACCAGCATATCAAATACTCCAACCTTTCCCCAGGTTTTAAATCGTATGTCCGCTTCTCTGAGAATACTATCTTTCACTTCGCTGTCCGTAATGACCATCAGGTCAATATCGCTATCCTCAGTCGGACTCCCGTAGGCGTATGAACCAAACAGATATATCTTTTCTACGCCATCGATTTCGTTTAGTGTCGCTTTTATTAATATATTCAGTTTTTCTGAAATATCATTTCTCGTCTTGCCCATCTCTTATTTTGCTCCTTTCAGTCATTCTGATAATTTAAATGTATCCCGGCTACTTGCTCTTGTCAAGTAAACAGAAGGAGGGACGAATTCTACAATGCTTTGAGCGCCTTCCCATGGGCATTTCAGTTCCAGAGCCGGAACGATTTTCTGCTATTTGTTATCACTCACGTCAGGGGCGGCAAAAAGTAAAATCCCCGGATTCTTCCCGATAAACGTTGTTTTTCTCCCTCCTTTGGGATATGGTAGAGCCCGAGGTGTATATGAAAACCGTTTTTGCCCTTGTTATCGGCTTTCTGGCATTTTCCCCCCTGGCAGCCCAAAACGGGGCCGGCGGTTCCCGGGCCCTGGGAGCGGATGTTTCCGGCGCGCTGTCCCAAATGGGGGGAGCGCTTGCTTCCGCAGACGACGACGTGTCCCCCCTGGACGCCTATTTTCTGGGCCGCGCCGTGGCTGCAAACATCATCGGCCGGTACCGTCCCTATACCCGGAAACCCGAGGCTGACCGGTACCTCAACGAAATCTGCGCGGCCATAACGGTCAATTCCCCCATGCCGGATATGTACAACGGCTACCACGTGATGATCCTGGACGCTCCCGAACTGAACGCCTTTGCCACCTCCGGAGGCCATATCTTTATAACCCGGGGCCTGCTGGAGGCCCTGCCAAGCGAGGATGCCCTGGCCGCGGTTTTAGCCCATGAAATTGCCCATATCCAGCTTCAGCACAGCGTGGAGCTTATCAGACATATGCGGATTACCCGGGATCTTTCCCATGCCGCGGACAGGGCCGCGGACATTGCGGCGCGGGAAGCCTCTTTGAGGGAGCGGAAAACCCTCTTTGACAATGCCGTCCGGAACATGGTCACCGCTCTGACGGTGAACGGCTATTCCCGGGAGCAGGAATTCCAGGCGGACATTTACGCGGTCAGGCTCCTATCCCTTGCCGGCTACGCCCCCGCAAGCCTGGCCGATGTGCTGGCGTTGCTGCAAAAAACCACCACGACCGGCGGTCTTAACGGCACCCACCCGTCGCCGGCCCAGCGCGGCTCCAATGTCCGGCAGGAGCTGACCCGAAACAGCAGATTTTATCAAGCCCAAGACACAGCATCTTCCCGCGCCGCCCGTTTCGAGCGGTTCTCGGCAGCGGTAAATTCCCCCTATTAGCAGCCGCTTGTTAATAACTACCCGTCTTTGCCGCCTGCCCCTTTGCCCCCAAAGTACTCCAGGGCAAGCGGGTCTTCCGGCTCCAGGTCCAGCACGGTGCGGAAAAACGCCGCAGCTTCGTCGTCCTCCCCCTGCCGCAGGGCCAATACCCCCAGGTTTGAGATGATTTTAACGTTGTCCGGCTCCTTCCTCAGCGCGGTTTCCAGATGCTTCCGCGCGTCCCGGAACTTTCCCTGCTCCATCAGGCAGATGGCCAGCTCGTTCCTGGTGTCGCTATTGTCGCCCCCCAGCTCAAGCGCCTCGGCAAAGGCGGCGGCCGCTTCCTCCCAGCGGGAAAGCCGGCGGAGCCCCCAGCCCAGGATAAACCAGCCGTTCCAAACCCTGGGATGCTGCCCCAGGAAAAACCGGATATGCTCCAGCCCCTTCTGCTCCTCCCCCAGGCGTATGTAGTCGTATGCCTGCCGGAAAATCGTATCGTCCAGGGCGCGGCTTTCAATCTCCCGCACAATCTTCCTGGCCTTGGCCTTCTTTTCTTTTGGGAGGAGCGCGTCCCCTTCCTCCAGGGAGAGGTAGGCGGAAAAACATTCCCGGGCCTTGTCAAAACTTTGACGGCCCACATAGAAAAAACCCGCGTTAAAAAGCCCGTCAGGAAAGGGCGGCTCCAGGGCAATAAGCTCCTGGTAAGCCAAGCGGACCTTTTCGAACTCATTCCCCGCCTCCAGATCCCGGCCGGACTGCTCCAAAGCGCCGGCGTGTTTCTCCAGGATCAGCGTCCTGTTCAGCAGCGCAGCGGGGGATACGGGAAAAAGCCCCCGGAGCGCGTCCATAATCTCCAGGGCCAGGCCGTAATCGCCGTTCCGGGCCTTGAGAATTGCGGCCCCGGTAAATTCTTCCATAATGTCAGGCTTTACCGCCAGAACAAAGCGGCGGTAATAGTCAGCGTCCTCCGCCCCCACCGCGCTGCCGCCGGGGTTTCGGGAATGCTCCCCCACGATTCGGATCATCCCCGAAAGGATCATCTCCCAGGAGAGCTGCTCCAAATCCAGCTTGCTTTCCCCCGGGGGCAGCTCCACCGGAATCGGTATCCCCGGATCTATGGAAAAATCCGCGCCGGATTCCCTTTCATGGGACATGGATTCAAACCGCCCCCGCAGGGATTCCGGAACCGATAAAAAAACGATAGTATTGCCCGCCGCTTCCATTTTATTCCGAAGCCGCCTCAAGAATCGGGCCTTCCCGCTGCGCCTGTTCGCCCTGCCCCTGGGTATTGTCAGGCCGGTTATCCGCCCGCACCACGCTGAGGAAGTCGTTCAGCCGCACCTTATAGCCCATGGGAACCAGCGCCTCATCAAAGGTTATCGCCAGAGCGACAAGCTCCTTCCGGCCTTCCACCTTTTCCGCCCGGACAAACTTCCCCCGGACCAGAAAACTCTCCCGGGGGTCGTCAAAATCCAGCCTGAGCGCGGTATCCCGATCCACCAGGAATTTTGCCACCCCCATCATGATGATCTTGGCCCCGGAAAAGGAAATATCCCGGAGTATGCAGCGCCGGGGCACCCCCTGTATAAACGCGGCGGTGTCTTTAGAGAGAATCTTTAGTTTGCGTATGGAATCCGCGGTAAGGAGGACCCGCTCGTCCTTTCGTTTGGAGGAGTTGATATTGGCGTCCAGCACCCGCCCCATAATTTCGATCAAGTCATCCGGCGGCCGCTGGGTAAACTGCAGGTTGAACAGCGCCGTATCCGCGGATCCGCCGTACGCGTTGTACCCCGCCACCCGGGCGGTCACAAAAAAGGTCACCGGCGCCCCGGTTTCGCTGTTGCGGAAACACAGCCTGAGGCTCACGGAGTTATTTGCCCGCTGCAATTTGTCGATAATCCCCGACTTAATGCTCGCCACCACCTTGGCTTCCTGAAAGGACGAGGAATACACCACGCAGGGCCAAAAATCCCCCACGCACTTGAGCAGCACCTGTTGGGTTATCAGCCCGGTCACCTGGATAATTTCCTTGGTAAAGGTAACATTTATCCCCTTATACCTGTCATAATAAGAGGTTATCTTTTGTTGGGTAAGGACGCTCATGTATAAATTCACTATAAAGCCATTTTGCCGCAGCGTCAATTATGCGCATTGCGCGTTGCCTCATTGAAAAAGTAACCCAAAACCTCCCATGCCTCATTTTGAAAAAGTAACCCAATTCAAGGCAGACTATTCGGTACCAACAACTACCGGAGGTCAACATGGGGTTAACC
>JAIROB010000104.1 GCA_031257695.1 Treponema sp.
TTGTCGATCAGGTCGTCGGGATTTTCCGCCCAGGGGGGTCTGCGCCCGTAGCGTATGCTGTCGAACCGGGCCAGGTTGGCGCTGGCCTCCGCGGTGGCGATGGTGTAGTAGGCGGGAACCCCGTACTTGAGGCTGGGGAGATCCACCTCCGTCAGGGTGTGCCCCAGCGCCTTGAGCCTGTCCTTGGCAAGCTCGAAGCCCCGCGCCACCTCCTCTTCCAATACCGCTGCCTGGGCAGCGGCGTGGATCGCCGCTGCTTCATCCGCGCCGCCGGAAAACTCCGCGGCGATGGCCCTGGCTATGGCTTCGGGGGACAGTACGCCTATGACCCGCGGCGCGGCAATACTGCCGGGCGCGCCGTAGAGAGGGGGCGCCTCGGCGGGCGCGTCCCGGGAGGTCTGGTCCAGGCTGTCGGCCCCCCGGATCGCGGCGAACACCGCGCGGCAGCGTTTGGCGCTGTCCGCCAAAATACCTATGGTTTCCAGGCTGGAGGCGTAGGCCACCAGGCCGAACCGGGACACCGCGCCGTAGGTGGGTTTTAACCCCGCCACCCCGCAGAAGGCCGCGGGCTGCCGGACGGATCCCCCGGTGTCGGATCCCAGGGCGTAGGGGACCAGCCCTGCCGCCACCGCCGCGGCGGAACCCCCGGAGGAGCCCCCGGGCACCCGGTTCAGATCCCAGGGGTTGTTGGTCCGCTTAATCGCGGAGTTGTCCGTGGAGGAGCCCATGCCGAATTCGTCCAGGTTGGTTTTACCGATCACCGCGCCCCCCAGCGCCTGGAGTTTCAGCGCCGCGGTGGCGGTGTAGGGGGACTTCATGTCCTCCAGCAGTTTGGAGCCGCAGCTTAGGGAAAAGCCCCGGACCGCGATATTATCCTTTACCGCAAAGGGAAGGCCCGCAAGCGCCGCCATCGCTTCGCCGGGGCCTGTCCCCATGCCGGCGGGCGCGGCGCTCTCCGCGGAAGGCGGATCTGAGCTCACCCGTTCGCTGATAAAAGCGCCGATTTTGTCTTCCCAGGTTTTAAAGTATGCTTCATAGCCCTCCGGCAATGACAATGCCATAGGTTCCTCCGTTTTTAAGTATCAGGCCGGGCGGTCAGGATGGGATTAGGGGATTCCTAAAGGACGTTAGGAACCACGATGAACCGGCCATCCCGATCACCCGCGTTATTCAACAGGCTGGAGACGAAAGCCTCATCGTTTGCGCTGGTGGAGCCGGCAATCCGGGGGTTGTTCGGGTTATCATTGGGCCCGTCGGGCCGGAAATGACCGGCGGGCCTGATCAAAGCGGCGGACAATGACGCAGCGTCATCGGCAAAGCCCGCGGGAAACGCCGCGTCGTCGTTGTCCGCCGCCTGCATGGCCGCAAAGAAGCCGAGCATCTGCTCAAAGGCGGGAAACGCCGCTGCCAGCTCCGCATCCTCCATGTTGAGGTGGGCAAGCTGGGCGGTTACCTGTAGATCTTCGATTTTCATACGCTCACCATGGCATAATCGGAGGTATTAATCAAGTATACCCGGGAACGATCAGAAATTCGGAATTCACCCGCGAATGACATGAAAAATACGCCGATAATCAAAGTATGGTCCGTGTTTTTGCCTGCGCCCTGGTTTTATCCGCGGTTACAACGATACTTTGCGCCCAGGAACCGCTGCGGGGGCAGGTATGGGTCGAGCTGGAACCCATGCCGGGGCAGTATGCGGACGATCCCGGCCAGACGGACCTTCAGTCCCTGCGGCGGCGGGCGCTGGAGGAGGCGTCCCTGTTCTTTTCCCGCATGATATACGGCTGGTCCTTTCACTACGATATTGGGGAGCGTTCCCGGAACATCCCCGAAAAACTGGAGCTGACCCCCCAGGGCAGCATAGCCTGGGGCGATCCCGGGCTTGTCGCCACCGACGCGGGGCTGCGGGATAACCGGTTCTACGTGTGGGCCGATTTCCGCCCGAACGCGATGCAGCAGCGATGGGTAAGCGGCTGGAAAACCGGAACCATCAGAACCGCCCAGGCCATAGGGCGCGGGCCCCTGGGAAGCGCGGTGGAAATCTCCGACTGGATGACCATAAAGCAGGCGGCCCTGGAGGACGCGGCCCGGGAGGCCATACGGGCCATACTCCGGGCGGGGGAGCGGAACCGCCCCAAAGCGGTTGAGGGCTTTATCAGCCTGGCCGCGTTTCCCGCTTTTTACATGGACGCCGGTCAGTGGGCCGCCGTGGGCCGCTTCCGGGTAAATATCGCCGAAATTATCCCCTTCGCCGCTTACTAAGGCGGCGCCCCGTTCAGGGCGGCTCTTCCCCGTGGAAAAGCTGGCAGGCGGCGTGAAGGCGCTTTCGCGGCAACCCGAAAGACAAGGACCCCCGGATAAAGTCATAGTGCGTCCCTGCTAACCCAACTTGGGGCCATGGGGGGCGGGCATTGAAAAATGCAGCAAAACCCCTACAATTAACCCCGGAGGTTGCTATGGTCGTAAACCGCTCCTACAAAGACAGCGTGTTCTCGCTCCTCTTCAACAACCCCGAACCCTGCGGGAACTCTACAACGCCCTGGAAGGCGTTACGCTGCCCCCGGACCTGCCTATCACCGTCAACACCCTGGAGGGCGCGCTCTTCATGGAGCGGGTCAACGACCTTTCCTTCTTGTTCGCCGATGTGTTAGTGGTAATTTTTGAGCATCAATCCACGGTGAACCCCAATATGCCCCTGCGCTGCCTTATGTACCTCGCCCGGCTTTATGAAAAGATCATTGACAACAGAGATGTCTACAAGAGCAAGCTGCTGACCATACCCCGGCCCGAATGTTTCGTGCTGTACAACGGACCGGCGGACTACCCCGACGAGACCCGACTGAAACTCTCCGACGCCTTTGCGGACCTCACGGAGCTGGGGTATACGGGCCCTCCTGATTTGGATCTGACAGTGCGGATGATAAATATCAACAAGGGGCACAACAGCGAATTGGTGGGGCGGAGCAAAACGCTGGACGGGTACAGCGAGTTCATAGGGAAGGCGCGTGAGTATGAGCAGGAGCTGGGAAGCCGGAAGGACGG
>JAIROB010000235.1 GCA_031257695.1 Treponema sp.
CTGTCGTTTCGTCAGACACCGATCAGCGGGAAACAACGGCATACTGCGCCGTGTCGCAGAGTCTGCTCCCCATGAGCGCGCGCATACTTCACCCTCACGCTGATGTTTCGGGAAACAACCGTCTAAAACTCACGACAACGGCATTTCTCACCGCCTCAATCCCGAGGCCGCGGCCTTAGCTTTCGCAAACCGCATTTAAGAAAAAAGAACCGCAGACCAACGTCTCCTGGCTCCGGGATGGGCTCCGTCAGCCTTCCCACAGACAACGCCTGCAGTGGCTGTCCAGACAGAACCGGCATCAACCGCTCCACGGCGGCCTCATGCCTCCCGATTACAGTTACGGGATACAGCAGGGGGAATCATACCCCCATTTCCGTTGAAATCTACAATGTTTGGTTTATACCACCGGGAAAGATTTTTGTCAAGGGCCTTTCGGGTGGATTTTCAGCAATTCTCTTGGTGGTTAATCTAAAATGAGAAGTCCCGACACGGCGGGCGCGGGATCATGGGGTTAAAAAATGCGACATGCGGGACTCGAACCCACCACCCTCAGCTTAGAAGGCTGATGCTCTATCCGGATGAGCTAATGTCGCAGTGTTTGGCAGTATATCATAAATCCCGCTCCTATAGTACTATCCCCCTATGGCTTTGTTTTGCGGCAGAAACCCGGGGACGGGTCCAAGGCAGGCCGGGTTGCCGGCGTTTTTACTGTGCGCCCTGTGGCTTGCGGGAACGGATCCGGCGGCGTTGGCCCAGACCGGGCAGGACCGGGGGGAGCAGGTGATGAAAGCCCTGGCAGCGGCCTATCCGGGTCGGGTCGGGGCGGCGGAGTTCCGAAAAACCGGGGCAGCGGACGCGGGGGACTGGGCGGTTCGGATTGACGGGGTTTGGTTTTACTACGCCCAGGGGAGACTGCTCCCGGAGCCGCTCCGGGACCGGCATGCCGAATACGATCCCCAGCCTTTTTACAACTACCCCGCGGAATTGCCCCCCTGGAAGGACCCCACCCCGGAGGAGACCCGGCGGTTCAGGGATTCCGCGGACAGAAGGGCGGCAAACCCTCCCAAGCGATCCCAGCATTTTTTCGACGCCCTTTGGCGGGCCGGAACCCGGGAGGAGTCCTACGACCGGGTAAAGACCATACGTTTCCTGGGCCGGAGCGTGATGGTCCACTACTCTATAATGGAAGAGTTAGCCCTGGTGGAGGAGCGGATCCTGGGGACAGCCAAGACCAGCGCCGAGGTACAGCAGTGGATAGACCGGCTCGACACCCTGTCGGGCTGGAGCTGGCGGACCATTGCGGACACCCAGAGCCGGAGTTTCCACGCCTACGGAGCGGCCGTGGATCTGCTCCCCCGCTCCCGGGGAGGGCGGCAGACCTATTGGCTCTGGACCGCGGAAAATTTCCCCTCCTGGTGGGCGGTGCCCTATGAAAGGCGCCTCCATCCCCCGGAAGCGGTGATCAAGGCTTTTGAGGAATACGGTTTCATCTGGGGCGGAAAATGGCTCTTTTTCGACACCATGCACTTTGAATACCGGCCCGAAATACTGCTGTTGAGCAGCATGAGTTTCAAAACCGCCGCCTAACTATCAGCGACATCATGTATCCTGTGGATATTTGCATGAACATCAATCCGGACGGACAATACGCATTACCATGGCAAATGATATCGGCGGGGCCGAAGTACAGGCATTACTGAGCAGGAATTTAAAACGGCTGCGGGCCAAGAAAAAACTTTCTCAATTGGGTCTAGCTGTCCGGGCAGGGTTGACCCACAATTTTATCAACGATATTGAGAACGGCAAGAAATGGCTTTCCCCCAAAACCCTGGCCGCGCTTGCCTCTGTTCTGGACGCCGCGCCCCACGAGTTTTTTGCGCCGGAAATGGCCCTGCCCGGACAAGACGTCACAGCCCTAACGGGGTACCTCGACACCTTAGCCAATGATGTCCTGCGATGGGTGAAGGATGTTAAGGGCCGGTACCTTTAAGCCGCCGGGAACGGCGTCTGAACCCCGGCTTCCACCAGGGCCATAAATTCCTTTTCGTCCAGAGTTTCCTTTTCCAGGAGGCTGAGGGCCACGGCATCCAGCAAGGGGCGATTCCGGTTCAGGGTTTCTATCACCCCGGCGTAGCGTTTTTCCACAATACCGGCGATTTCTTCATCGATGTACTGCTGGGTCGCCTCGGAGTACTCCCGGTGAAACAGGGACTCCTGGGGCGCCGTTTCGCCGGGCATACGCATCCCCCGGGAGGTAAGGGCCACGTTTTTAAAGCGTTCCGACATTCCGTAGTCGGTGATCATCTTCCGGGCTATGTCCGTGGCTTTGGTCAGATCGTTGGCCGCGCCGGTGGAGAACTCGCCGGACACCATGGCCTCCGCGGCCCGGCCGCCCATAAGCACGTCGATCCGGCCCAGCAGCTCCGACTGGGTAACGGTGTAGCGATCCTCCACGGGCATTTGCAGGGTATAGCCCAGGGCGTAACCCCGGGGGATAATCGATATTTTCTGCACCGGGTCTGATCCCGGGGTAAAGGCGGCAATCAGAGCGTGGCCCGCCTCGTGGTACGCGGTGAGCTTACGCTCCTCCGGCTTGAGTACCCTGGTCCTTTTCTGGAGCCCCGCCACGGTCTTTTCGATGGCTTCGTTAAAGTCCTGCTGCTCCACCAGCTTCCTACCCCCCCGCACCGCCAGGAGCGCCGCCTCGTTCACGATATTGGCAAGGTCCGCGCCGGAAAAGCCCGAAGTAATCCTGGCTATGGAGGAAAGATCCACCCGGGGATCGAGTTTCACCGTCCTGGAATGGATCCCCAGGATGGCCTCCCTGCCCTTGAGATCCGGCCGGTCCACCAAAACCTGGCGGTCAAAGCGGCCGGGCCGCAGCAGCGCCGGGTCCAGCACGTCCGGGCGGTTGGTGGCCGCCAGAATGATAAGGCCGCTGGT
>JAIROB010000012.1 GCA_031257695.1 Treponema sp.
CCGGCGGCCCGCAAACCCGTGATAGACAAAAGCGACAAGCTCTACGAACAGTGCCTGGCGCTGGAGACCTTCCTGACCAAGACCCTCATCTCCGGCATGAGGGGCACGATCCAAAAGACCGGCCTGATTGACGACAGCTTTGCTGGGCAGATGTACGAGGATATGCTCTACGACGAATACGCCAAAACCTACACGGAGAACGCCCGCTTCGGCCTGGCGGACCTGGCCTACCTGGAACTTACGGGACAGCGGGGGAAGGTCGTGGCGCGGTAGGGGGGCGTCAGGCGCCGGCCATGGCCGCTATGACGTACACAAAGATGTTGTACCCCCCGTGCGCCCAGGCTATGCCGTGGAGGCTGCGACGGCGGGCGAAAATGTAAAACAGCAGCAGCCCCGCGGCAAAGGCGTTCAGCGCTCCCAGGGGGCCTTCGTAGAGGTGGCAAAGCGCGAAGAGGAGGCTTGAAACCAGCGCCGCCTTCGCCGGGCCGGCGCCGGCCTCGGCAAGCCGCTTGAACAGGTAAAACCGGAAGTAGGTCTCCTCCAAATAGGCGGAACTGAGGCTGGAGAGGGCCATCACCGCAAAAGCCGCGGGTCCCCGGGGGAAGCCGATCTCCGGCGCCCTCGCAGGGTCCGGGAACAGGGTCCCCAACAGGGGAACCAACGCGCCCAGCGCCGCCAGGGCGGGCAGGGTGAACAGTGCCGTGACCAGATCGCCCCGCCGGGGCCAGGGGCCGGAGAGGGGTGAAAAGGGGCGCCTGTCGCGGAGGATCAGATGCCAGATCAGGGCCAGGGCAGGGAGGGTATAGGCAAATAGGCGGCCAAGCTCCCGGTATGCCGAGAAGGCGAAGACATCGGCATCGGGGACGGGGAAACCCCAGGAGGGGAGGAACAGGACCCAGTAGAGGATGAGGGGCTCAACAAAAGCGGCTATGGCTGCCCTCCTTTTGATACAATGATAAAGATAAACCACAGAAAATGAAAGATAAGCGGGGTAGCGCCGGTCCGGCGGCCTGGTTTCGGCCGGATTGTTTTTAAGGCATTGCGCGTGCTTGTCCGCCGGGGTTTTTTGTGCTATGCTAGGAACGGCAGGTATGGAATGGGAACGTTTACGGAAAAAATTACCCTCTCCAATGCCGGGGACAAGGTAAGGGTTGCGTGCGGCCTTCTCAAGGAAATCCGCGCCGTTACACTGGACGCTATGCCCGACATCGGAGCCTGGACGCTGATCATCAACGAGGAGACCAGGCAAAAAATGGGGCTTGCCATCGTGGAAACGGTGGATTCCAGCCTTGCCGAGGGCTCCACCATACAATACGGCCTGACCGAACCTGTGGAAATCTGCTGGAAAGATCGCCGCACCAGCCAGGAGGCGGTGGTTATGCCGGACGCAAACGACATTCTCCTGGGAGCGTTGCCCCTGGAAGGCATGGACCTGTACGTTGACCCGGTAAACCGGCGTCTCGCGGGTGTCCATGGCGACCGGCGGGTGCATTTGGTCAAATCCAGCCATCGTGCCGCGCAAGAGACAATTCCGTGCCGCCGCACAGCGGCACATGAAACTTTCCTATAATTGAGCCTGTTCCAAAACCCCATGGTTTTTCCACAGGCCCCTGGAAAAAGCAGTCTAAAGCCCGCTTTTTCCCGTAAATCTAAGGTTGCTGTTCCAAAACTGAAGTTTTGGAACAGCCTCAATTGCCAGCCCAAAGGGCTGATAGAAGCGGTATCCTTTTTTGCCGCAGGCAAAAAAGATACAAGCGGATAGCCCGGTCCAGCCGCAGGCTGGATGCGCCCAAATTCCGAATCCTCTGCTCCTGTTGCTTGCTGCTTGCCTTCACACGCCTGTTTTTTTGTGGTATACTAGGAGAAATGAATAAATCAACCGCAAGGACCTTTCAGGTTGACCAAAAAGTGGTTTACCCGAGCCAGGGGGTCGGGGTTATCCGTTCGATAGCGGAAAAGGAATTTCAAAACAAGCAGGTTCCTTACTATGTTATCTACCTTGAAGTGTCGGATATGACCATCATGGTTCCGGTGGAGCAGGCCGAAAAGCTGGGTATCCGGGCTATTGTCCCTAAAGAGGAGGCCCAAAAGGCCCTGGAGCTGATCAACGAGGACTATGAGGCTATACCGTCGGACTGGAAGCTCCGGTACCAGATGAATTTGGATCTGTTAAAAAAGGGCAGCGTTATGGATATTGCCGCCATAGTCCGGTCCCTTTACCACCGGAGCAAGATCAAGGAGCTGCCCATACTGGAACGAAAACTCTACGATTCGGCCCTGAAACTCCTGGAGGACGAGATTTCCTTCTCCCTCCGCAAGCCCAGGGACGAAGTGGAAGCCATGATCTTTGCCCAGTTGGAAGCAAAATAGCTTCCGGCATGGGCGTTTCTCCGGACGAAACCGCTATAGCGGTTATCATCGCCGCCGCGGGTTCCTCAAGCCGCATGGGCGGGGGGGTTAAGAAGGAGTACCGGCCCCTGGGTGAGGGGATAGACGACGCCGACGGGCGGCCCCTGACCGTTCTGGGAGCGGCCGCGGGGGCCTTTGCCGCAAACCCCCATGTCGGGTTTATCGTTATTACCATTCCCTATGGGGTTGAGTACGGACAGGCCGCGGCCCGCGCCGCCCTGCCCCCTTCGCTTTTTATGCCGGGGAAACGTCCCCCCATCCTCTTTGCCCCGGGGGGCGCCACCCGCCGCGCTTCGGTCCACAACGCCCTGACCATGCTTTCCGCCTACAAGCCCGACTACGTGCTTATCCACGACGGCGGCAGGCCCTGGGTGGACGGGCTGCTCATCGAGAAAATCATCGACGCCATGCTGCGCCACCAGGCCGCGGCGCCCCTGCTCCCCCTGACCGAGACCCCCAAGGAATTTGACCGGGAGGGTTTCATAACCAGGCATCTCCGTCGCGCTTCCGTAGGGACGGCGCAGACCCCCCAGGGTTTCGCCTTCCGGGAAATACTGCGCGCCCACGCGCTGGCCGCGGAACGGGAATTCCGGGACAGCTATGAATACACCGACGACGCCGAGGTCTGGGGGGAATTTATCGGCCCGGTGGCGGTGGTGGAAGGCTCCCCCAGGAACAAAAAGATCACCTTCCCGGAGGATCTGGGATGATGAGGGTCGGCCTGGGAAGGGATTTCCACCGGCTTGTTCCGGGGCGGCGTTTTTTGCTGGCCGGGGTGGAGATTCCCGCTGACAGGGGAGAACTGGGGCACTCCGATGGCGATGTCCTGGCCCACGCGGTGACGGACGCTCTTTTGGGCGCCGCCGGTTTGGGGGACATCGGGGAGCTTTTCCCCCCTTCGGATCCGCGCTGGAAGGACGCCCCTTCCATGGAACTGCTCGGATCGGCCTGGGGCAGGGTCAGCGCTTCCGGCTGGCGTCTGGTGAACCTGGACTGCGTGGTAAACGTTGAAAAGCCCAGGATACTCCCCCACCGCGAAACCATACGGACGGCCCTGGCGCACTTGCTGGAAGTTTCTCCGGCGGCGGTATTGGTAAAGGGCAAGACCGGCGAGGGCCTGGGCCCCATCGGGGAGGGCCTGGCAGTGGAAGCGCTGGCCGTTTGTTTGCTGGAACGATAGGCGGAAGGTATGGCAAAGGGAAAAAGCGCGGGCGGGCGCAGAGACAAGACCGCGGCGGATTGGGACGGAATAGTCGCGGCGCTGGAAACATGGCGGCAGGACTCCCGGGCGGACACGGAACCCGGGGATCCTTCGGTGACCACCGTGGCGGAGCGCCACCGCCGGGATCCCTGGGCGGTCCTCTCCTCCACCATACTCAGCCTGCGAACCAAGGACGAAGTGACCCTGGTCCGCTCCCAGGCGCTGCTGGGGAAGGCCCCTACCCCGCAAAAGCTCCTTTCCCTAAGCACGGAAGAAATAGAAAAACTGATCTACCCCGTGGGTTTCTACCATACCAAGGCGCGGAATTTGCAAAAGATCGCCGCCATCCTCGTGGACGCCTATCAGGGGCAGGTTCCCTCCGACATGGAAGCCCTGCTGTCGCTGCCCGGGGTGGGAAGAAAAACCGCCAACCTGACCCTTACCGAAGGCTTCGATATGGACGGCATCTGCGTGGACGTGCATGTGCACAGGATTACTAACCGCCTTGGGGCGCTGCGGTCAAAGACACCGGAAGAAACAGAGATGCTGCTGCGGGAAATTCTGCCCAAAAAATACTGGAAGCGGATCAATTTACTGCTGGTGCTCTACGGGCAGCGGGTATGCAGGCCGGTGTCGCCCTTCTGCTCCCGCTGCGTGCTGGCCCGCCATTGCGAACGGGCGGGGGTGGAACGCTCCCGCTGACAGAACCCGCCCGCAGCCAAACCGGCCCCCACGAGCTAAACTTGACCCGTAATTCAGGCCCGGTGCTCCGTTGAGGGCGGATCTTTCCCTTGGAAAAACTTGCAGGCGGCGGGAAAGCGGGATTTGGCGCGGCTCAGGGCGGCATAGCCCCGCTTAGCCAGGCACAGGGACCGGGGGAGCGGGGGAAATGGCGGAAAACCGGGGGTTGCGGCCCCGTTTCTGCCTATGGGGTCTGTCCCTGTGCTCCGCCCAAGCCTCAAGCACCGCCTCAGCCCCCACATCCGCCGGAGCTTCCCCCTCCAGAATCGCCGACCAATACCGGTCCCCCCAGATGTGCCCTGTCCGTCCCGTCAGCGCGTTATACCGCTGGGCGAAGGTCTGTTTCAGCCACTGCATGATAGCCGGAAGTTCCATCCCGTCTTCTGGCTTGATGTAGAACCTAAGCTGGTCCGCTCCAAACCGGAGGCCCCGGACCTGGAAAACGAAGCGGAGCGTAGTTTCCCTGAAAACCCCGGAAAAGAGAGCGGCGGCCCCGGGCAGGCTGAGGATCTGTTCCCGGTTGTTGATTTGGGAGCG
>JAIROB010000117.1 GCA_031257695.1 Treponema sp.
GGGTAGGGCACGGGGTTCATATAGCCGTTGAACTGTTCCGTGTGGGGGGTGATGGAAACCGGAACCCTCCGGTCCAGGGATATGCCCAAAAGACCGGACACCCGGTCGTAGATCCCGTCGGCTTTGGCGGCCAGAATCCGGGCGCTGCGCTCCGATTCCGGGGGAAAGATGATGTCGAACCGCTCTGTCTGAATAACCCGCAGAGCCGTAAAGGGCTTAAAGGTCTGAGCCCCCGCCGCGGCGAGGACCGAACAGGCGAAGAGGGTTGTTGCGAAAATCCTGGGCAGCCTCATACCCCGCCAGAATACCGTAAAGCCCTGAAAAAAGATAGCTCCCGGCTGTCTGCCTACCCCTGGGCGAAGAAGGACTCCGCAAAATCCGCCGCCGCAAGGGCGTCCCGGACATAGTAGTCCACCCCTATGGAACGGCAGTACTTTTCGGTAACCGGCGCTCCCGCAACCATGATGGTAACCAGGCCGCGGACGCCGGCGGAAGAAGCGGCATGAACCACCATCTTCAACTGCCCCATGGTGGAGGGCAGGTTTGCCAGGCAGAGGATGAGCCGCGCCTTTTCTATAACCGCGGTTTCAATAAACCGCTCCGGCTCAACCCCGTTCCCCAGATCGATCACCCGCAGGGCCTTGCTTTCCAGGGCAATCGCCATAAGGTTTTTTTCAAAGTCCCGAATGTCCCCCTTCACAATCCCCAGGACCACGGAGCCCCTGGGGTTTTCCGCTCTGCTTGCAATGGCGGAACGCAGGGTTTCTATTCCCCAGTTCATGGCCCGCTCGGCAATAAGCATTTCCGGCTGGTAGATCTCCCTCCGCTTATACCTGTTTGCGACGGCGCGCATGCCGGGGATCAACGCCTGCCGGAGGATGCTCTCCACACTGTTATTTTCTTCAAGGGCTCTTGCTATGAGATCCGAGGTTTCCCCCGCCCTACCCGCTTGGAGGCTCTGTGCAATATCACTTAGGTTGACCATACTATACCTCTGCGCTATACCTCTACTTGAAACTCAGCCGGCAACAACTCGGAAAGCTCCTCCGAAGAAACTTCACCGGAACCATCAGGCACGACATCGCCGCAGTTTCCCCGGTACTTCCCCGGACTGATTCCGGTGAAACTCTTAAAGATTTTTGAAAACCAGCTCTGATCCTCAAAACCGCAGGAGGCCGCAATTTCAGCCAGGCTTATATCGGTCTCCGCGAGCATGTGCCTCGCCTTATCCACCCGAAGACGGTTTAGATAGCTTGAAAGATTTTCCCCCATCTCCTCCTTGAAAATGGTGCTGAAATAGGGCGCGGACAGCCCCGCGGCCGCGGCAATTTCCTGGAGGCTTATTTTCCGGGTATAGTTTTCCCAGATAAACCGCTCTGCCTTCCGCAGCACCGACGCGTGGCACATCCCCTGGAAGGAAAAAAGCTGCGCGGACATGCGCTCCACAATGATATGCAGCATATCCGTGAGCTCCTCTATGTTTTTTGCCTCCTGGATGCACCGGAAATACCGGTTGTTCGCCTCCAGCAGGGCCGAATCGTAGAGCGCCTCCGCCGAAGATTCCTGGTTTGCAATCCGCGGCTTCATGGCCGCCCTGGATAGGAGGACCACCAGATCTATTGCCCGGAATTGCATATACGCGAAAGAACCGGGATTGGAAGCAAAAAGAACCTCCAGCAGTTCGTTGAGTATCTTCCGCCCCGCCTCATGATCCCCCCGGCGCAGCGCGGCCAGGAGAAGGCGCTCCTTGTCCATGGGATACGCCGGGGACGCGCAGGACTTCTTCGCCGCATAGGCGGCCTCGCCGCAGCCGGTGGAAAGGTATTCGGCGCAGACCAACAGCAATTCCGCAAGGGATTTTATCCGTTCCGATTCGCAGCGGGCGAACAGGTTCGTCCGCTCCTCCATCTCCTCCCTGGAAGCGGCGCCATTGCTCCTGGCATAGAGGGCTTCCATGATCTCCTTATGTTCAAGGCCGGAGAATCCCGATCCGATCACGGCGCCGATGAACTTTCCATTCGAGTAGAGCGGGCTGGTCCAGAACATAAAGCCCATTTCGCACATATAGATATGCAAACCGCCGAAACGGTGGGCTTCCTTAATAGCGTTGATGTGCAGCTTGCTGCAGGGGGAATACCGCATATCCGAAATCTTGGTTACGCTTTTCGCTTCCGCGGCGTATTTCAGGCAGTATTGCATACAGGTGTTCTTTTTGCCCAGGAGGTCCGGGAAAATTTCTTTTATGGGAAGCAAATCCTGATCCACCACGCAGACAAGGGATCCCGTGGCTTTTTCGTAAATTTCAAGGGTCTTCCATGCTCTTATGAGCAGTGGATCCGTCTCGCCCGTCTTTGTTATCTTTTTATCGCCCATTTTTTCCTCCGGCCATTGAAGGATGATCCACCGGCAAATTGTCGCCCAGCAGCGCCGTGCCGGGGATCCGGTTGTTGTCCCGGTATTTTCCGGGACTCAATCCGGTATAACTTTTGAATATTTTTGAAAACCAGCTCTGATCCTCAAAACCACAGGAACCGGCTATTTCGCTCAGGGAAAGATCCGTGTCCATGAGCAGTTTCGCCGCCCTGTCCACCCTCAGGCGGTTCAGGTAGTCGGAAAGATTCTCCCCCATCTCTTCCTTAAAAACCGTGCTGAAATAGGGGGCGGACAGGCCCGACACGTCGGCGACTTCCTTGAGCCGTACCTTGCGGGTAAAGTTCTCCTGGATAAAACATTCCGCCTTGCGAAGCGACAGGGCGTGGCGCACACCCTTGAAGGGGGATATTTGTTCGGTCATGGCGTCCACCATCTGGTAGAGCATATCGACGAGCTCCTCGGAGCCCTGGGCTTCCTGGATCCGTTCAAGATACCGGTTGCTGATCTCCGGGAGGGTTTCCCCGACATTGCCCGCGGAAACCGCGGTCCGGGAAAAAAGAATCGCCAGCTCAATGGCCCGGTACTGTAAAAATTTGAAGTTGTCCGGCGCTGAAAAAAAGAGCCGCGCCAAGAGCTCGTCCAGGGCCTTCCGGGCGCCCTCATTGTCCCCCCTCCGCAGGGAATCCAGGAGATGCCTTTCCTTATCCATGGGATACTCCGGCCCGTCGTCGCTTTTGTTCTTTAAATCCTCGATCCGATCCAGGAGATTGTACTGCTGCAGCGCCCGCCGTTTCAGCGTTTCATGGAGCGTTTCGGATCTCCGGGAAATTTGCCGGGCGCATATCGCCAGGAGCCGCGCCATGGCCTTTATTTCATCGGCGGTCTTTTCTTCCACCCCCTCAAGAAGCATCTCCGCCGCCCGCAGGCTTATCTTTCCCCCACTCCTTTCGCTTATCCGCCCCGCCGCTTCCTCCCGGCTGATGCCCAGCGCCAGCCCGGCTATGAGGGCGCCCGCCGGACGCTCGCCGGAGGACAGGGAGCAGACCCAATAGACAAAGCCCAGGTCGCAGGTGTAAATATACCCGCCCCTGGAATGCTGCGCCCGGGAAATGGCGTTCAGATGGATGTGCGTGCAGGGATATTCCCCCTCCGCCCATTTTTTGCCGGTATCCCGGGAATACTGCCTGCAGAGGGAACAGAAATATTCGGAAAAAAACGCGGTTTCGCCGGGAATACTGCGCCCGTTCCTATCCAATACGGACACGGTGACGTTGACCGCCTTTTCATAAAAGCGAATAACTTCCCGCGCCTTGAGCAACACGGGTTCGATTTCGCGGCGAAGTATTATGGTGGTGGCGTTTTGGGTCATGTTTCCTCCTGCTGCTTATAAATTTACTGTAGTATTACGAACGCAATACACCCAAACGGAGAAATATTTTTCTCTTATGTAGCGATTTTATACGGGATATTTTGCCCGGCCTTAGCCGCAAATTATCAACCTTCTTCCAAAACTTCGGGTTCGGAAGAATATTTAATCGACTTATTTACTATGCTTATCCCAAACCCCGGCATACAGGCCTTTAATCCTATAAACCTGGCTTTGGGAAAGCAGACTTTTGAGCGCCCTTCGTTTATCACCGTAAGATTGCTGTAGTCTCAACTGTTTTTTATGCCCTTTTTACAACTACGGTCTTCCTATTTTACGCCCCCCTCTCCGGATCGCCGTTTTTCAGGATCCCCATATCCGTGGCGATCCGCACAGCATCCGCGCTGTTTACCGCCCCCAGCCTATTATACAGGCTTTTTACAACACTTTTTACAGTATTTATGGAACTTTTCCCTTCTTCCGCCAGTTCCTGCCTGGTTAATCCACGGGACAGGCCCACCAGGACTTTAAGCTCCCGCTTGGGCAGAAACACCGGCGGCGCCGTATCTTCGTACTGCCGGTCCCGGAATTTCTCTTTCACCACGTAGAGCTTTTTCGCATAGGCCGAGGAACCCCGGAGCATCCGTGTCAGCCATTCCCGGGGGATGGAACAGTTCCTGCTCTTTAAGGCGGCGGCGTACACGGGCTGTATGAGTTTTCCCCGTTCAATAAAGGGCATATCAAACCCATTCGGCCAGGCCAGGGCATAGGCTTCTTCCAGGGTTTGCACCGCGCCGGCGGTATTCTGCAGACCATACAGGCACAGGGATTCCACCAGCCGCTGCCCTATCCTCCCCAGCAAAAAACCGCCCAGGCTGTATTTGCCCGCGTCTCTTTTTACAACCTCCAGGGCCTTGGCGTAATCCCCCCGGGCATAGTGGTATTTTGCGCGCACCAGAA